>CAZPNJ010000065.1:0-9041 GCA_964587765.1 uncultured Prevotella sp. | reverse complement strand
ATAACCACAACCAACTGGTCAAACGAAGAATCTGTAAAGACCGAAGAATCGCCAGCCTTCACCAAAGGGAAATGGATAAATTTGTTGGTAATGCACAAAAATGGTCGCACAAGAGTTCTACAAGACTGCAAAATCTTTGCTAACAGCCTTGTAAGCCTAGCACCTGCTTCAGTGGGTGCCACCACAATGAACGACCTTGGCAAGAGCTGCTACAGTGGCGATGCATATTTGAAAGGTGCTATGTACAACGACCTGCGCATCTATAACTACGCTCTTTCAACAGCCGAAATACGTCAGTTCAAACAATCGTGCACAGCCATGAACATATATGCCGACTCAGTGGCAAACATGGCTGAAATTCAATCGTTCACGTTCTCTAACTACACCAATCTCATTGAAGACATTACGTTGCCAAAAATATTTGGCGACTCTACCCAAATAACATGGACCACAAGCGACGCTGGTGTTATCACAGCCGATGGTCACATTACCCGTCCTGTTTACGGCAGCAAGATTGCCGAGGCTGACCTTACAGCCCACCTCGTAGCAGGCAGGGCAAAACTTGAAAAGACCTACCATGTCACGGTATTGCCAGAATTTAGCGATGAGGAAACGCTCGCTTTTGACGCCGACTCGCTCACTCTCAACGCTCATCTTAACAACCTTTACACAAGCCTTTCGCTGCCTACCACAGGCATGCTTGGATCTATCATCACTTGGAAATCGAGCGACCCAGAGTACATGACCAACGACGGTCGCGTGTTGAAGTTCTCTGACACCGAAAAGCGCCATCTGAGACTTACAGCCACGCTACACCGCGGCAAGCTGAGCAAGACGAAGACCTTCGACGTTTATCTGCATAAGAAAGAGAACTATTCTCAATATCTGTTCGTTTACTTCCCATCCAACTCTGATGAGAACCTTTACTACGCAATCTCTGACGATGGCTACAACTATACGCCTATAAACAATGGTAACGCCTTCTTCAAGGCCGACACCACCACCGTCATGGGCGGTCTGCGCGACCCCCACATACTGCGTGGTGAGGACGGCTACTTCTACATGGTAGCTACCGACATGAAGTGCGCCCTGGGCTGGTCAAGCAACCGAGGCATGGTACTCATGCGCTCAAAAGACCTTATCCACTTGACTCACTCAACAGTACACTTCCCTACCCGCTTCGCTGGCACCGAGTTTGCCAACATCACCCGCGTATGGGCACCAGAAACGATATGGGACCCTGTGGCTAAGAAGTATCTGATTTACTTCTCTATTCTCACCCCTAACGGCCCTGCTAAATATGATAAGGTGTACTACTGCTACGCCAATGCCGACTTCACTGACCTTGAGGGCGAACCCGTTTATTTCTACGACCGCGGCTCGGCTACGATAGATATGGACATCGTTTACAACGAGACCGACTCACTCTATCACGCCTTCTACAAAAACGAGGGTCAAGGCGGCATCTGCCAAGTTACGGCTAAATCGCTCACGCCAAAGGCAGGCGAGGCTAACGGTTCTCAGTGGTCAGCTCCGTCGGGCACCCTTCAACAAACAAACGTTGCCGTAGAGGGAGCGGGAGTGTTCAAGAAGATTAACGAAGACAACTGGATACTTATGTACGACTGCTATGGCTCAGGCTATTACCAGTTCTGCTCAAGCTCAAACCTTAACTCGTTCAAGCTGGTGGCTCAAACCACCACCAAGGGAGCGTTCACCCCTCGCCACGGCACGGTAATACCTATCAGCAACGCCGAGGCTAAGGCTATCATGCAGGCTTTGCCTAACGATAACATGCCAGCCAAGGTGCTTTCTGCCAACAACGTAAACATAAAGCAAACCAACTACGCCCTTTCCTCTGGCGCTATATACATACCCGTAGAGCAGGGAACTGACATCGCTGAGTTTGACCCAGAGTTTCGCGTTTCTGCCGGCGCGCAGATGCAACCAAGCGGTGCGCAAGACTTCAGCAAGGGCTCGGTAACATACACTCTTACCTCAGCCACTGGCGCAACCACCACTTACAACGTAACGGTCAAAGCCGACGGCAACCCCGTTTTGCCTGACTTCCACGCCGACCCTGAAGTATTATGCTCAAAGAAGACAGGTCGCTTTTACATCTACCCCACCACCGATGGCTTCACAGGTTGGGGTGGCTATTACTTCGACGTGTTCTCGTCTAACGACCTCGTTCACTTCTCTAACCAAGGCACCATACTAAACCTAGCCGCAGGCGGCGACGTTTCGTGGGCGAGTGGCAATGCGTGGGCACCATGTATTGAAGAGAAGTTCGTGGATGGCAAGTGGAAATATTTCTTCTACTACAGCGCTCACCACCCTGGCTTAAACAAAAAGATTTTGGGCGTGGCAGTGGCTGAAAACCCAGAAGGTCCGTTCACCCCAATGCAGCGTCCGCTCTTCACCAACACCAGCGGCGGACAGATGATTGACTCAGACGTGTTTACCGACCCCGAGACAGGTCAGAGTTATCTTTACTACGGCAACGGTCTCATGCACTATCGCCTGCTCAACGACGACATGGTTAGCGTAGGTTCAACAGAGTACACCATAACCCCAACCGGAGGCTCGCTCGCCGACTATGCCTACCGCGAGGGCACATACGTGTTCTACCGCAACGGCAAGTACTACTTCCTTTGGAGCGTTGACGACACCGGCGCTAAAAACTACCACGTCGCCTACGGAACGAGCAACACGCCAGTTGGTCCTATTACCGTCGCAGACAAGCCAATCGTCATCGTTCAGAAAGCCAACGAGCAGATATACGGTACTGGCCACAACTCTATCGTGAACGTGCCAGGCACTGACGACTGGTACATAGTTTACCACCGTATAAACAAGGCTTATCTCAACGATGGTCCGGGCTATCACCGCGAGGTGTGCGTTGACAAACTTACGTTTGACTCGCTCGGCAACATAGTTCAGGTAACCCCAACCCACGAGGGCATCACTCCCGTCAACACCGACGCTCTCGTTCAGGACGCCATCAACGGCGTAACCGACATTAAAGCTCCAAAGAGCCGCAAGCTGTCAAAAACCGTTTACTACACCATTGACGGCGTTTGCTTAGGAGCGAAAGCACCTACGTACGACGGCATTTACATACGCCAGGAAATCTTCACCGACGGCTCAACTAGAAGCTGCAAAATCGTGAAGTAAACCACCCTCGAAAAAACATCTGCGCAGTCCGATTTCTATATCTGCGTAGTCCGGCTTTTCTATCTGCGCAGATAGTCTCGGCTATCTGCGCAGATATTTTTCCCCCCTGCAAAAAGCCCTAAAACAGGGCGTTCTAGGCGACGCCTCAGAAGGCAAAAAAGACAAAAACTTTGTATGTGAGAAAAAATTAGTAAATTTGCGCATAATTAAGACACTAAACATCAATTGCAATGAACAGGATAAAGGTTACATGTGCCGCCCTGCTATTGGCGGCAACAACAGTTATGGCAACGGAAAAAATTACTATTAAAGATTTCACCGGCGGCACCTTCATGGCGCAAACCATAAGCGGCATGAAAGTGATAAACGGCACGGACACCTACGCCCGCATCTCCACCGACGGCACGAAAATAGAGAGCTACTCGTTCAAGACAGGCAAACTGGTTAAAACGCTCTTCGACCTCAACACCTCCTCTGGCGAGAAGAATGACGCCATAGACGGCTACATAATATCGCCCGACGGCACCAAGATGCTAATTCAAACAAAGACTGAGCCCGTATATCGCCGCTCGTTCAAAGCTGACTATTACATATATAACATACAGCGCAACAAGCTTGAGAAGCTCTCAAAGAACGGTCGCGAGCAGGTGCCTGTATGGAGCAACGACGGCAATCAAGTGGCGTTTGTCCACGACAACAACATATATATCGTAAAACTACTCTACGACAACGCCCTCAGCCAAGTGACGAAAGACGGAAAGTTCAACGAGGTGATAAACGGACTGCCCGACTGGGTAAACGAGGAAGAATTCTCGTTCAACTCGGCGCTATGCTTCAACGCCGACGGCACGAAACTCTGTTGGCTGCGCTACGATGAGAGCATGGTGAAGACCTATGACTTGCAGATGTATAAAGGATTGAAACCCGAGAGAACCGCCAACGAGATTTACCCCACCGCCTACTCTTACAAATATCCTAAAGCGGGCGAGGACAACTCAAAGACCACAGCGTGGAGCTATGACATAAAGTCGCACCGCACGCGCCAACTTGAAGTGCCGGTTGACGCTGACGGATACATGCCTCGCATCATTCCGACCAACAACGCCAACAGCGTAATCATCTACACCATGAACCGCCACCAAGACGAGCTGAACATATTTACGGTAAACCCAAGCTCAACCATAGCCCAGCTGCTCATAAAGGAGAAAGTGGACAAATACGTCAAGGAGGAAGCCATGAGCGGCGTTCGCGTCTACGGCAACCACATACTCCTGCCGAGCGACCGCTCAGGCCACATGGGTCTGTACCTCTACTCCCTCACGGGACAACTGAAACAAAAAGTTTGTTTCGACTACGACATAACGGCGGTTTACGGCTTTGACGAGGCTAAGGGCGACATCTACTATCAGGCAGCCGCCCTCAACCCTCACGACAGACAGATATTCGTAACCCATCGCAACGGCAAGACCGAGCGATTGACCAACCAAGAGGGAAACAACGGAGCGCTGTTTTCCGGCGACTTTCAGTATTTCATAAACTCATGGAGCGACTACAACACGCCCAACGTATTCACCGTTCGCTCTGGCAACGGCAAAGTATTGTCAACACCCGTTGACAACGCCAAACTGAAGAACAAGCTGAAAAACTATGAGTGGACACAGAAAGAGACCTTCTCGTTCACTACGTCGGAAGGCGTGAAGCTGGACGGCTGGATGGTGCGCCCCAAGAATTTCGACCCACAAAAGAAATATCCCGTCATCATGTTCCAATACAGCGGACCGGGCAATCAGCAGGTCATGAACTCATGGAGCGCAGGCTCAATGGGGCAAGGAGGTGCGTTTGAAGAGTATCTCGCCGGCGAGGGCTTCATCGTGGTTTGCGTTGACGGCAGAGGCACCGGCGGACGCGGCGCTGAGTTTGAGAAGTGTACTTACCTGCACTTAGGTCAGCTGGAAGCCCGCGACCAGGTGGAAACGGCTCTTTGGCTGGGCAAGCAGAGCTACGTTGACGCTAACCGCATAGGCATCTGGGGCTGGAGCTATGGCGGCTTCTGCACGCTGATGTCAATGAGCGAAGGACGTGGCGTATTCAACTCAGGCGTGGCGGTAGCTCCCCCAACCTCTTACCGTTTCTACGACACCATCTACACCGAACGCTACATGCGCACGCCAAAGGAAAACCCCGACGGCTACGCCGACAACGCCATTTCGCGCACCGAGGCTCTGCACGGCAGACTGCTGCTCTGCCACGGACTGGCCGACGACAACGTGCATCCGCAAAACTCAATAGAGTATTCTGAGGCATTGGTTCAGGCAGACAAGGACTTCAAAGAGAACTTCTACACTAACCGCAACCACGGCATCTCAGGAGGCAACACTCGCACTCACCTGCTAAGGCAGATAGTACAGTGGTTCAAAGCAATGTAATCCATACATAAGACATGAACAGACTATTATTAACGATAGCCATGATGGTGGCTGCCATCAGCGGCAACGCCAAAGACGTTACGGTAAGCGTAAGCAACCCATCGGACTTTCAGCGACAAGAACTGGCTGAGATAGACACTAACGGCTTAGGCATTACGCCACGAGAGCTGGTGGTGGAGAACGCCGTGGGACAACAGGTGGACTATCAGATAACCTATGACGGAAAGCTGCTGTTTGAGGTAAACGTACGACCAAAACAAACTATCAACTACTATATAAAGAAAGGTGTACCCAAGCAAATGCGCCAATGGGTGAAAGGCGCTAAGTACCCCACGCGCAAGGACGACGTGGCTTGGGAAAACGACCGAGGCGCCTATCGCGTGTATGGTCCGCCACTCCAACGCTCTGGCGAGAGAGCCTTTGGCATAGACGTGTGGACAAAGAACACTCCAGACTTGGTGCTTGACAAGCGCTTTCACGACGATTATATAGGTAATGTGTATAAGGACGACTTTCGTCGCCTGCGAGACTGGGAGGCATATAAGCGCATAGACCACGCTACAAACTTCCACCTTGACCTTGGCAATGGACTCGACTGCTATGGCGTAGGTCCATCGCTCGGAGGTGGAGCACCTGCACTGCTCACAGCCAATGGCACAATGGCAATGCCCTACTGCTACCGCACTTTCCGCATATTAGACAATGGGCCGCTGCGCTTCACCGTTGAATTGGAGTATAACCCTGCAAAGATTGACGGCGATACAGCAGTAATAGAACACCGACTGATAAGCCTCGACAAGGGTTCAAACTATAACCACATGACCGTTTGGTACACTGGACTGAGCAAGTCTCACGACGTGGTTGGCGGCATAGTTTTGCACGACGCTGACAAAAGCAACGTGGTAATAGAGAAAGGCATAGCCCTGTATGCAGACCCGACCGAGCAACCGGCAATGTACGGTTTCAGCATTTTCACCGGTCTAATCTTCCCCGACGGAGCAAAGACCCAAGCCATGATGCTTGACAAACCCGACGGCGCCATTCACGGACACATAGTCGGCGAGAAAAGCAAACTAAAAGACGGCGAACGCTTCAACTACTATTTTGGCTCAGCATGGAGCAGTTTTGACTGCCACTCACTGAAAGAATGGCAAATAAGAAGCGAGGAGAAGTTAAAGGCAATCCAACAGCCCCTTTCTTACAATTTATAAGAAAAAGATGCAAAAACAGTTTCAAATTGAGGCTATTTTTGCATTTTCATTAAAAGTATTACTTGTTTTTCACTAAAAAACTATATCTTTGCATCTAATTATCGCAGAGAAAACAAAAACAGATATGAAACATAAGTTAAGAAGCGCTGTCTGCACCGAAGGTAGAAGAATGGCTGGAGCAAGAGCCCTATGGGTGGCTACCGGCATGAAACAGGAACAGTTCGGAAAACCAATAATAGCTATAGTAAACTCATTCACGCAGTTCGTGCCAGGCCATACACACCTGCACGAAGTGGGACAAATAGTCAAGCGCGAGATTGAAGCCATGGGCTGCTACGCCGCAGAGTTCAATACAATAGCCATTGACGACGGCATAGCCATGGGCCACGACGGTATGCTTTACTCACTGCCAAGCCGCGACCTTATTGCCGACTCGGTGGAATATATGGTAAATGCTCACAAGGCTGATGCCATGATTTGCATATCTAACTGCGACAAAATTACCCCGGGTATGTTTATGGCTGCTATGCGACTGAACATACCAACGGTTTTCTGTTCGGGCGGACCAATGGAGGCCGGTCGCTGGAAAGGCGAAAACGCCGACCTCATCACAGCGATGATTAACGGCGGCGACAAGTCAGTGAGCGACGAAGACCTACAAAAAATTGAAGCATGTTCATGCCCTGGCTGCGGCTGCTGCTCTGGAATGTTTACCGCCAACTCAATGAACTCTCTGACCGAAGCCATCGGCATGGCACTGCCAGGCAACGGCACCATACTGGCAACACACAAGAACCGCATACAGTTGTTCAAGGACGCGGCACGCCAGATTGTACACAACGCCATCAGCTACTACGAGGACGGCGACGAGAGCGTGTTGCCACGCAATATTGCTACCCGTGAGGCATTCCTTAACGCCATGACGCTTGACATAGCCATGGGCGGCAGCACCAACACCGTACTGCACTTGTTGGCGATAGCTCAAGAGGGCGGCGTAAACTTCACAATGGAAGACATTGACCGATTAAGCCGCAAAGTACCTTGCAACAGCAAGCTATCGCCCAACACTCAGAAAAACTCTGTCCAAGAGGGCAACCGCGCTGGCGGCATTATGGGCATCCGTGGTGAACTGAACAAGGGCGGACTGATAAACCCACAGCCAAAGCGTATTGACGGCATGACCATAGGCGAGGCGATGAAGAAATACGACATCACGGGAACAAGCGTTGCCCCCGAGGCTGACCGCATTTATCACAGTGCTCCGGGCAGAAAGTTCTCCACACAAATGGGCTCGCAAGACGCTCAGTGGGAAAGCCTCGACACCGACCGTGAAAGCGGTTGCATACGTTCGCTGAGCCACGCATACACTAAGGACGGCGGACTTGCCGTATTGTTTGGCAACATTGCGCAGAACGGCTGCGTAGTAAAGACGGCAGGCGTTGACGAAAGTTTGTGGCACTTTGAAGGTCCAGCCGTAGTGTTCGACTCGCAGGAAGATGCCTGCGACGGCATACTTAACGGCAAAGTCAACTCAGGCGACTGCGTGGTAATAACCCACGAAGGCCCTAAGGGAGGACCTGGTATGCAAGAGATGCTCTACCCCACCTCTTATATAAAGAGTCGCCATCTCGGCAAAGAGTGTGCGCTGATTACCGACGGTCGTTTCTCTGGCGGCACGAGCGGACTCAGCATCGGACACATTTCGCCTGAGGCTGCCGCAGGTGGCAACATAGGCAAGATTAAAGACGGCGACATCATTATCATTGACATTCCGTCACGCTCTATCAGCGTAAAACTGAGCGACGAGGAACTAGCACAGCGCCCACAGCAGCCATTAAAGCGCCAACGTGTGGTAAGCAAGGCACTGAGAGCCTATGCACAGAGCGATAGCTCCGCAGATAAAGGCGGCGTAAGAAGGATAGAAGTTTTTAGAATTAAGTGGTTAGTTTTAGGACGTCCCTGGCAAGACAAATAATAACTGGCTCAGAGGCGCTCATGCGCTCATTGATAGCCGAAAACGTAAAGACCATATTTGGTTACCCAGGTGGTGCTATACTGCCCGTTTTCGACTCGCTCTACACTTACACGAGAGGCGAAAAGAAAGCATTTAACTTTATACAAGTGCGCCACGAACAAGCAGCCGCACACGCCGCAGAGGGCTTTGCCCGTGTCAGTGGTGAAGTGGGCGTTTGCATTGTCACCAGCGGTCCGGGCGTGACTAACACCC
>CAZPNJ010000064.1:0-9046 GCA_964587765.1 uncultured Prevotella sp. | reverse complement strand
TGAGCACCTTCGTTGTCTCCTGGAACGATGCAGCCGACATGAACGACTTGGTCTGCAGGGCTGCACGGGTGATACCCTGCAGGATCTGCGTAGAAGTAGCAGGCACGGCATCACGTACCTGAACAACCTTCAGGTCGCGGCGCTTCAGCATGGAGTTCTCGTCACGCAGCTTACGTGCCGTGACAATCTGACCCTTCTGCAGGTTCTCGGAGTCACCGGCGTCGATGACCACCTTCTTACCCCAGATACGGTCGTTCTCCTCAGCGAAGTCGAGCTTGTCGACAATCTCCTGCTCGAGGAAAGCGGTGTCGCCCGGATCGTTGATCTGCACCTTGCGCATCATCTGACGAACGATGATTTCGAAGTGCTTGTCGTTAATCTTCACACCTTGCAGACGATACACGTCTTGTACCTCGTTGACAATGTACTCCTGAACGGCAGTGGGGCCCTTGATGGCCAGAATGTCGGCAGGCGTAATGACACCGTCGGAGAGCGGTGTGCCGGCACGCACGGCGTCGTGCTCCTGCACCAGAATCTGCTTCGACAGCGACACAAGATACTTGCGCTGTTCGCCCGTCTTCGAGGTAACGATGATTTCGCGATTACCGCGCTTCACCTTACCCATGGTGACCTCACCGTCGATTTCGCTGACGATGGCGGGGTTCGACGGGTTGCGAGCCTCGAAGAGCTCGGTGACACGGGGCAGACCACCGGTGATATCACCACCCTTGGCTGCTGCACGCGGAATCTTCACGAGGGTTTCACCTGTCTTCACGGTCTGGCCGTCTTCTACGACCACGTGACCACCCACAGGGAAGTTGTAGGTACCGATGACCTCACCGTTGGCACCGATGACGTCGCAGGTAGGCACCTTCGACTTGTCTTTCGACTCGGTGACAATCTTTTCGGTCAGACCGGTGGTTTCGTCGGTCTCGGCACGGTAAGAAACACCTTCTACAACGTCGTTGAAGCGCAGCTTACCTGCGTATTCTGAAACGATAACGGCGTTGAATGGGTCCCAACGTGCTATGAGGTCACCCTTCTTTACTACCTCTTTATCTTTGTGATAGAGTGAAGAACCATAAGGTACGTTCAGTGTAGAGAGTACGATGTTGGTGTTAGCGTCAACGAAGCGAATTTCAGCCAGACGGCTTACTACCATTTCGCAGTCGATGTCTTTCTCGCCGTCGTTCTCAACGAATGGTACGGTGCGAAGTTCGTCAAACTCGATGCGTGAGTCGTTCTTAGCGACGATTGATGCGTTAGCTGCCGCGTTACCAGCCACACCACCGGCGTGGAAGGTACGAAGTGTAAGCTGTGTACCTGGCTCACCAATAGCTTGCGCCGCAATAACGCCGACAGCCTCACCAAGTTGAACCATCTTGCTGGTTGCGAGGTTACGACCGTAACACTTCATGCAGACGCCATGCTTGCTTTCGCAAGTGAGCACTGAACGTATCTCAACGCTCTCGATAGGAGAGTCTTCTATAGCCTGTGCCTTTTCCTCAGTGATTTCCTCACCAGCGTTACAGATAAGCTTACCTGTGGTTGGGTGAATGATATCGTGAACTGACACACGACCTAAGATGCGCTCATACAGAGTAGAGATAACCTCATCGCCATTCTTCAGCGCCGTGCAAACAAGTCCGCGAAGCGTACCACAGTCTTCCTCAGTGATGATAACATCGTGAGAGACGTCAACCAAACGACGTGTTAAGTAACCTGCGTCGGCGGTTTTCATAGCGGTATCGGCCAGACCCTTACGAGCACCGTGAGAAGAGATAAAGTACTCAAGCACGCTCATTCCTTCCTTGAAGTTAGAAAGAATTGGGTTCTCAATAATCTGTGGACCTTCAGCGCCAGCCTTCTGTGGCTTAGCCATCAGACCACGCATACCAGAGAGCTGCTTAATCTGATCCTTAGAACCACGGGCACCTGAGTCAAGCATCATGTAAACAGCGTTGAAGCCATCGTTTGCCTCTGTCATTTCCTTCATCAGGACGTCACCAAGTTGGTTGTTTACATGAGTCCATGTATCAATAACCTGATTGTAACGCTCGTTGTCGGTGATGAAGCCCATATCGTAATTGGCTTTGATTTCCTCAATTTCCTTGTTACCTGCCTCTACGATACCTTTCTTCTCTTCTGGAATGATGATATCGTCAAGGTTGAACGAAAGTCCAGCTACGTAACTCATGCGATAACCAAGGTTCTTGATACCGTCAAGGAACTCACAAGCGCGAGCCATACCTACGGCAACGATAACCTCAGAGATAAGTCCGCGAAGCGTCTTCTTTGAGATAACGTCGTTGAAGAAGCCAACCTCATCAGGAATAATCTGGTTAACGATTACGCGACCTACTGACGTCTCAACCATGCGCTTTTGCAACTGGCCGTCAACAAGGTCGTTAACGATTACCTTAACCTTAGCGTGAACATCGCAACGGCCTTCGTTGTGGGCGATGATTGCCTCTTCAGGACCGTAGAACGTCAAGCCCTCACCCTTTACGTTAGGACGCAACTTGGTGATGTAGTAAAGACCAAGCACCATATCTTGTGAAGGCACGGTGATAGGAGCGCCGTTGGCAGGGTTAAGAATATTGTGGCTCTGAAGCATCAATATTTGTGCCTCAAGAACTGCCTCGTTGCTTAGTGGGAGGTGAACAGCCATCTGGTCACCGTCGAAGTCGGCGTTGAACGCCGTACATGCCAATGGGTGAAGCTGGATAGCCTTGCCTTCAATAAGTTTTGGCTGGAAAGCCTGAATACCAAGACGGTGAAGCGTCGGGGCACGGTTCAAAAGAACTGGGTGGCCCTTCATCACATTCTCAAGAATATCATAGATGACTGGCTCGCGACGGTCAACGATGCGCTTTGCGCTCTTAACTGTCTTTACGATGCCACGCTCTATGAGCTTACGTATGATAAATGGCTTATACAGTTCGGCAGCCATAAGCTTTGGCAGACCGCACTCGCCCATCTTCAACTCTGGACCAACAACGATAACTGAACGAGCAGAGTAGTCAACACGCTTACCGAGAAGGTTCTGACGGAAACGTCCTTGCTTACCCTTGAGTGAATCAGAGAGTGACTTCAATGGACGATTGCTTTCAGAACGAACGGCGCTACTCTTGCGAGAGTTGTCGAAGAGAGAGTCAACAGCCTCTTGAAGCATACGCTTCTCGTTGCGGAGGATTACCTCAGGAGCCTTAATCTCCATAAGGCGCTTCAGACGGTTATTACGAATGATTACACGACGATAGAGGTCGTTGAGGTCAGACGTAGCGAAACGGCCACCGTCCAATGGTACCAATGGGCGCAACTCTGGTGGAATGACAGGAATAATCTTCATAATCATCCACTCTGGGTGGTTCACTTCCTTGCTTGAACGGAAAGCCTCTACTACCTGAAGACGCTTCAAAGCCTCAGTCTTACGCTGCTGTGATGTGTCGTTGTTGGCACGGTCGCGCAGTTCGTAAGAGAGAGAATCGAGGTCGAGGTTCTGCAACAGGTCGTAAACAGCCTCGGCACCCATCTTGGCAACGAACTTGTTTGGATCGTCGTCTGGAAGGTCTTGGTTTGAAGGGTCGAGCTGATTGTCAATGATATCGAAATACTCGTCTTCGGTCAAGAGGTCCATGGTATGTGAACCGTTCATCTCAACGCCTTCAGAGTCGGTACGACCCTCGAAAGCACCTGGACGAACTACTATATAACGCTCATAATATATAACGGCGTCGAGCTTCTTTGTTGGCAAGCCGAGCAGATAGGCCATCTTGTTTGGCAGAGAGCGGAAATACCAGATGTGTGCTACTGGTACTACGAGGTCAATATGGCCTGAACGCTCACGGCGAACTTTCTTTTCAGTAACCTCTACACCGCATCTGTCGCAGATAATGCCCTTATAGCGAATACGCTTGTACTTACCGCAGGCGCACTCATAGTCCTTGGTAGGGCCGAAGATACGCTCGCAGAAAAGACCGTCACGCTCAGGCTTATATGTACGATAGTTGATGGTTTCAGGCTTTGTTACCTCGCCATACGAATTTTCCAAAATCTCTTCTGGTGATGCCAGAGAGATGGTAATCTTCGTAAAATTGTTCTTTATGTTTGATTCTTTCTTGAATGCCATAATAATAACAGTTTAATCAAGTTTGACACTTAAACCTAAGCCCTGCAATTCGTGCAAGAGCACATTTAGAGACTCTGGAATACCCGGTGTTGGCATTGGATCGCCCTTAACGATTGCCTCGTATGCCTTTGAACGACCAACGGTATCATCACTCTTGATAGTAAGAATTTCCTGAAGTACGTGGCTCGCACCGAATGCTTCAAGAGCCCAAACCTCCATCTCACCGAAACGCTGACCACCAAACTGTGCTTTACCACCAAGTGGCTGCTGTGTGATGAGTGAGTAAGGACCGATTGAACGAGCGTGCATCTTATCCTCAACCATGTGTCCGAGTTTGAGGAAGTAAGTTACACCGATTGTAGCAGGCTGGTCGAAGCGCTCACCTGTTTCACCATCGTAAAGGTGGGTAGAGCACAGACGTGGCAAGCCCGCCTTGTCAGTCCATTCAGAGAGGTCGTCAAGCTTAGCACCATCGAAGATAGGTGTTGCGAACTTAACGCCGAGCTTTCTACCTGCGGCACCGAGAATAGCCTCGAATATCTGACCAAGGTTCATACGTGAAGGTACACCCAGAGGGTTAAGTACCAAATCGACCGGACGACCGTCCTCGAGGAATGGCATATCCTCCATACGTACTACGTTAGAAACGATACCCTTGTTACCGTGGCGACCTGCAAGCTTATCACCTACCTGAATCTTACGCTTCTTGGCAATATATACCTTTGCCATCTGAAGAACGCCCGATGGCAGTTCATCAC
This sequence comes from uncultured Prevotella sp., assembly GCA_964587765.1. Classification (GTDB taxonomy): domain Bacteria; phylum Bacteroidota; class Bacteroidia; order Bacteroidales; family Bacteroidaceae; genus Prevotella. Next base: position 4,156 of record CAZPNJ010000064.1, on the reverse strand, counting down.
CGATAGAGATAGCGAACTTGCGGCGCTTCTGCTCAGCGTCAAGTACCTTATACTTGCGCAGGTAGTTGATGATAAGTTTCTGAATCATCTCGTTGATGTGAGCGTCGGTAGTCCACTTGTTTGTCTGAATACCATCGTATTCAAGGTTCTTCAGAGCTGCAACCGTGAACTTGCTGCCCTTAGTGATGATTTCTGCTCCAGAATAGTCTTTTACACCCTGTGAGGTCTTACCCTTGGTCAGAGTCATCAGTTTGTCAACGAGGATTTCCTTCAAGTCGTTGTTCTTTGCCTCATACTCCTCGTCAATCTTCTGCAAGGTAATCTTATCCTGCTTCTTGGTTTCACGAGTCTTGATAGCACGTGCGAACAACTTTTTATCTATTACCACACCACTGAGTGATGGGTTAGCCTTCAATGAAGAATCCTTAACGTCGCCAGCCTTATCGCCGAAGATAGCGCGGAGGAGTTTCTCTTCTGGAGTTGGGTCGCTCTCACCCTTAGGTGAAATCTTACCAATCATGATGTCACCCGGCTCAACACGTGCACCAACACGGATAACACCATTGTCATCAAGATCCTTGGTAGCTTCCTCACTGACATTAGGAATGTCATTTGTGAACTCTTCTACGCCACGCTTTGTTTCACGAACCTCAAGTGAGTATTCGTCAACGTGAACTGAAGTGAACACATCATCGCGAACAATGCGCTCAGAGAGCACGATAGCGTCCTCATAGTTGTAACCCTTCCAAGGCATGTAAGCTACAAGGAGGTTGCGACCGAGAGCAAGTTCGCCGTTATCTGTTGCGTAACCCTCTGTAAGGATATCGCCAGCCTTTACACGCTGACCCTTGTCACAGATTGGACGGAGGTCGATGGTCATGTTCTGGTTGGTGCGACGGAACTTAGGAATACGATATTCCTTAAGTGCTGGTTCAAAGCTTACGAATTCGTCGTCCTCAGAGCGGTCATAAAGGATACGGATAGTTGTAGCGTCAACATACTCAACCACACCGTCGCCCTCGGCGGTAATCATTGTACGTGAGTTTTCACAAACTTGCTTCTCAAGGCCAGTACCAACGATAGGAGCATCGTTGTGAAGCAATGGAACTGCCTGGCGCATCATGTTACATCCCATCAGCGCACGGTGACCGTCATCATGCTCCAAGAAAGGAATGAGGGCTGCTGATACAGAAGCAATCTGCTGTGGAGAAACGTCCATGAGGTCAACCTCTGATGGTGCTACCACTGGGTAGTCAGCATCTTGACGGCACTTTACGTTCTTACGAATGAATGTACCATCTTCGTTTAGAGGTGCATTGCCCTGACCGATAATCTTCTCTTCCTCTTCCTCAGCGGTTAGATATACAATATGGTCGTTATCCATATCAACCTTAGCGTCAGAAACCTTACGGTAAGGAGTTACGATAAAGCCAAGCTCGTTGATGTTTGCATATACGCAAAGTGAAGAAATAAGACCAATGTTAGGACCTTCAGGGCTCTCAATTGGACAAAGACGACCATAGTGCGTGTAGTGAACGTCACGCACCTCGAAACCAGCACGCTCACGAGAAAGACCGCCAGGACCAAGGGCAGACAAACGACGCTTGTGAGTAACCTCGGCAAGTGGGTTAGTCTGGTCCATGAACTGTGATAATGGGTTGGTTCCGAAGAATGAGTTGATAACGCTTGAGATAGTCTTTGCGTTGATCAAGTCAGTTGGAGTGAACACCTCATTATCACGAACGTTCATACGCTCACGAATGGTGCGACTCATACGAGCCAAGCCGATAGCAAACTGGTTAGACAACTGCTCGCCTACAGTGCGTACGCGACGGTTTGACAAGTGGTCAATATCATCGACAGTTGCGTTAGAGTTAACCAACTGTATGAGATACTTAATAATTTCAATTATATCTTCCTTGGTAAGTACACGGGTATCCATGCTGGTATCAAGTCCGAGTTTACGGTTGATACGATAGCGGCCTACCTCACCAAGGTCATAGCGCTTGTCTGAGAAGAACAAGTTCTGGAATACCTCACGAGCTGATGCGTCATCAGCAGGGTCAGCATTGCGAAGCTGACGGTAGATGTAGTTGACAGCGTCTTTCTCAGAGTTACTTGGATCTTTGGCAAGTGTGTTGAAGATGATAGAATACTTCATAGCGGTTTCCATGTCCTTATGAACAAGGATAGTGCTTACACCGCTGTCAAGGATTTCCTGAATGCAGTCTTCAGTAATCTCAGTCTCACGTTCAACAACTACTTGATTGCGCTCGATTGATACCACTTCACCGGTATCCTCATCAGCATAGTCTTCCTGCCAGCTCTTAAGAACACGAGCAGCAAGTTTTCTGCCAAGACAAGCTTTAAGATTCTTCTTGTTTACCTTTACTTCCTCTGCAAGGTCGAATATCTGAAGGATATCAGAGTCATTCTCGTAGCCCATTGCACGCAGAAGGGTTGTTACAGGCAACTTCTTCTTACGGTCAATGTAAGCGTACATTACGCTATTGATATCAGTAGCGAACTCAATCCAAGAACCTTTGAAAGGAATGATACGGGCAGAGTACAACATTGTACCATTGGCATGCAGACCCTGGCTGAAGAATACGCCAGGTGAACGGTGCAACTGTGATACAACAACACGCTCTGCACCATTGATGATGAATGTACCTTTGTCGGTCATGTAAGGAATCGTTCCAAGGAAGACATCCTGTATGAACGTGCCGAAATCCTCATGGTCAGGATCAGTACAATAAAGTTTCATCTTTGCTTTGAGGGGCACACTATAAGTAAGACCGCGCTCTAAGCACTCCTCTATAGAATAGCGAGGAGGATCCACGAAATAATCGAGGAACTCAAGAACAAAGTTATTACGAGAGTCGGTGATAGGGAAGTTCTCTGCGAACACCTTATACAAGCCATCGTTCTTGCGTTCTTCGGGTGGAGTGTCCAACTGTAGGAAGTCTTTGAACGACTTTAACTGAACGTCTAAGAAATCCGGATATGGCATCGGATTGTGGACGCTGGCAAAGTTTATTCTATTATCAATCGTTTTCGTCATAGCCAAAAGATACAAAAAGGTTAGGACTTACCTACTTGGCAAATCCTAACCGTTATTTAAAAATAATAATTGTCTGATTACTTCAGCTCAACCTTAGCACCGGCAGCCTCGATAGTCTTCTTAAGATTCTCAGCCTCTTCCTTTGCTACGCCTTCCTTGATTGTAGAAGGAGCACCGTCTACGAGGTCCTTAGCTTCCTTCAAGCCAAGACCACAAGCTTCCTTAACGGCCTTTACAACCTGAAGCTTTGTGTCGCCTACTTCAGCAAGAACTACGTCGAACTCGCTCTTCTCCTCAGCTGCAGCAGCTGCGCCGCCAGCAGCAGGACCTGCAGCAACTGCAACAGCTGCAGCAGCAGGCTCAATACCATACTCGTCCTTTAGGACTGTTGCCAACTCATTAACTTCTTTAACTGTAAGATTTACTAATTCTTCAGCAATAGCTTTTACGTCTGCCATTTTTATTTATTTTTTAATTGTTCTTTAATGTTTTATATTGACTTTATGAATTTTATTCAGCACGCTCGCCTAAAGTCTTGAGCACACCATGGATGGTGCCAGCGCCTGATTGCAAAGCAGAAACAACGTTCTTTGCTGGAGACTGTAGCAAAGCAACAACCTCTGCAATAACTTCGTTCTTGCTCTTGATAGATGCGAGCTCTTCGAGTTTATCAGCACCTACGAAGAAACCTTCCTCAGCATAAGCAGCCTTCAATGAAGGAACACCCTCTTTCTTATAGGTCTTCAACAGTTTGCCAGGTGCGTTAGCAACCGTAGCGAACATAACTGCTGTGCTACCCTTAAGAGTTGGATAGAACTCCTCGAAATTGATATCGGATGCTTCAAAAGCCTTGTGCAAAAGCTTGTTCTTAACAACAACAAGTTTGATGTCGTTCTTGAAACAATCTCTACGCAACTTGCTTGTAGCCTCTGCGTTTAGTCCAGCGAGATCCACAAGATAGAAATGTGGATACTCCTTTAACTTTGCGCTGAGGTCCTCAATGATAGTATCTTTTACTTCCTTTTTCATTTTCAGTTACTTTTAGAGTTATTCAACTGATTTAGGATCAATCTTGATACCCTTACTCATAGT
>CAZPNJ010000063.1:0-9089 GCA_964587765.1 uncultured Prevotella sp. | reverse complement strand
CGGTAAACACCAACGTCGTTTATGGCATTGACGCTCGTGGCGCTCAGGTGGTAAAAAACAACTTCAACGCCATTGTCGCCGAAAACTGCATGAAGGGTGAGGCTCTTCATCCAGAAGAGAACCGCTACAATTGGGCTGACGCCGACCGCACGTTGGAGTTTGCCAAGATGAACAACCTAAAACTTACGGGTCACTGCCTTATCTGGCACTCTCAGCAACCACGCTGGATGTTTGTTGACAAAGAGGGCAAGAGGGTTACTCGCGCCATGCTCATTGACCGTATGTATCACCACATAACGACCGTGGTGCGCCACTTCAAGGGACAAATTATTGGGTGGGACGTCGTTAACGAGTCGGTCAACGACGATGGCACCATGCGCCACACGCCTTATTACGACATCATAGGCCCTGACTATATTGAGTTGGCTTTCCGTTTCGCCCATGAGGCAGACCCTGACGCCGAACTCTATCTCAATGACTACAGCACCGCTAACCCCAAGAAGCGCGCCACTTACTGCCGCATCATCAGGGAGCTAAAAGCAAAAGGCATACGCATAGACGCTATGGGCATGCAAAGTCACAACGGCCTTGACTATCCCGACTTGAAAGAGTGGGAGGCGAGCATCGACTCTTTCGCCGCTTGTGGCGTGAAGGTCATGCTTACCGAGTTTGACCTTAACGTGTTGCCAAGCCCAGAGAGGTTTGGAGGCGCTGAGGTTAGTCAGAACTTCAACTACAAAGACAAGCTTGACCCATACCGCAACGGCATAACCAAAGAGGCTACCAAGCGTTTCGAACAGCGCTACATTGACATGTTCAACATCATAAAGCGCCACAAGGAACAAATATCAAGGGTTACTTTCTGGGGTGTTGACGACGGCACGTCATGGCTCAACGACTTCCCCGTTCACGGCCGCACCAACTATCCGCTGTTCTTTGACCGTAACTACAAGGCTAAACCTATAGTAAATAAGATAATCAAGATGTTTAAATAAGAAACAATCAATTACAATGGACGCAAAATACTTATTCCCTGAAGACTATATGGCTGACCCTTCAGCCAACGTCTTCAACGACAAACTTTACATTTACCCCAGCCACGACTGGGAGTCGGGCATTCCTGAAAACGATAATGGAGACCACTTCAACATGAAGGACTATCACGTCATCTCGTTCGCCGACCTTGAGAATGGCGCTCCCACTGACTGCGGAACCATTCTTGACGTTAAGCAGATACCATGGGCTAATCGCCAACTGTGGGATAATGACGTGGTAGAGAAAGACGGCAAATACTACATGGTCTTTTGCGTGAAAGACAAGACCGACACGTTTCATCTTGGCATCGCCATCAGCGACAAGCCCGAAGGTCCTTTCGTGCCCCAGCCCGACCCTATACGCGGCTCTTACAGCATAGACCCTTGCGCCTTTAAGGACGACGACGGCACCGTGTATGTCTATTTCGGCGGCATTTGGGGCGGACAGCTCCAGCGCTATAAGGACAACCGAGCGCTTGAGGCGGCTGAATTGGCGCTGTCAGGCGACAACCCCATTCCAAGTCGTGTGGTGCGCATGACAGACGACATGTTGCAATTCGCCGAGGAACCTCGCCCGGTCATCATACTTGACGAGAACGGTGAGGTCATAAAAGAAGGCGACCCTCGCCGTTTCTTCGAGGCTTCGTGGATGCATAAGCATAATGGTCTATATTATTTCTCGTACAGCACGGGCGACACCCACCTTATGTGCTATGCCGTTGGTGATAATCCTTACGGTCCGTTCACCTATCGCGGCACACTGCTTGAGCCTGTCGTTGGCTGGACCACCCACGGCTCAATAGCTCAGTTCAAGGGCAAGTGGTATCTGTTCTTCCACGACAGTCAGCCCTCGGGCGGACGCACGTGGCTTCGCAGCATGAAAGCCGTAGAGATAGATTACGATGAAAAAGGAGACATTAAGATAATAGGCAAACTATGAATAAGCAATATCTATTAGGACTTGACGTTGGAAGCAGTTCCGTTAAAGCGTCAATAGTAAACGTGGAGACAGGTCAAAGCGAAGCCTCCGCCTTCTTTCCTGAGAGCGAGGCTCCCATTAAGAGCGTTAAGGCAGGTTGGGCTGAGCAAGACCCGGAGATGTGGTGGACAAACGCCAAACTTGCCATCGCGAAGACCATGCAGGCGAGTGGCGCCACTAAGGAAGACATAAAGGCGATAGGCATATCTTATCAGATGCACGGCCTTGTTTGCGTTGACCGCGACCTGAAACCCTTGCGCGACAGTATCATCTGGTGCGACTCGCGTGCCGTTCCTTATGGCGACAAGGCTTTTCGTGAGATTGGCTCTGAGCAGTGCTTGAGTCACCTGCTAAACTCTCCGGGCAACTTCACTACAGCCAAACTGGAGTGGGTGCGCGAAAATGAACCGGAAACATACAATAAAATATATAAAGCAATGCTTCCTGGCGATTATATTGCTATGAAGTTGTCAGGCACTGTAGCGACAACCGTAAGCGGACTTTCTGAGGGCGTAGCGTGGGATTTCAAGGAGCAGAAGTTGGCTTCTTTCCTGCTCTCACACTATGGCATTTCTGAAAGTCTCGTGCCTGATATTGTACCAACCTTTGGCATTCAGGGCAAGGTCACCGACGCCGCGGCTGCCGAAACTGGTCTGCTCGCAGGCACTCCTATATCTTACCGTGGTGGCGACCAACCAAACAATGCCCTTTCACTTAACGTGTTCAACCCGGGCGAGATAGCCGCCACTGCTGGCACCTCAGGCGTGGTTTACGGTGTTTTGGGCGAGGTTGGCTACGACCCTAAGAGCCGTGTCAACACATTCGCTCACGTCAACTACACTAAGGAGCAGGAGCGTCTTGGCGTTCTTCTCTGCATAAACGGCACGGGCATATTAAACGCATGGGTACATCGCAACATCGCTCCAGACCTTTCTTACGCTGAAATGAACGACTTAGCCGCTACCGCACCTATTGGCAGCGCCGGTCTTTCCATAATACCTTTTGGCAATGGTGCGGAGCGTGTGCTTGAAAACCGTGAGATAGGCGCTTCTATCCATAACCTGAGCCTTACCAACCATACTCGTGCCCACATTATCCGTGCCGCACAAGAGGGCATTGTCTTCTCTTTCTGCTATGGCATAGAGATTATGCAGCAGATGGGTATGGATATTTCCAAGATTCATGCAGGCAAGGCTAATATGTTCCTCAGCCCAATCTTCCGTGATACTCTGGCAAGTGTCAGCGGTGCAACCATTGAACTGTACGACACTGACGGCAGCGTAGGCGCAGCCAAGGGCGCAGGCATTGGCGCAGGCATCTATAAAGACCACGACGAAGCCTTCGCCACACTGAAGAAACTCTCTGTCATCTCACCCGACGAGGCTAACCGTGAGCAATATCTCACCGCTTACCGCCGTTGGAAAGAACTGCTTAACAAGCAGTAAAAACTTACCCCACCAAACTTCCTCCTTTATAGTTTGGTGGGTTTTTTGTATGTTCGTCTGAAAGGCTCACTTCAAATTGAAACAATAACCTTTTGAGGGTAAAAAAGCGTTAAATAACTAAGTTCACCCGTTTTTTTAGCCCGATATCAAAGATATATATTATTTTTGCACATAAATATGGCAATTGTGCCAAGTTATAACGCATATTAGTAATAAATAAATGGAAAATCAAAAGCGAAATATCGCCATTGTTTGTGGTGGCGACTCTTCAGAACATGATGTGTCACTACGCTCAGCGCAAGGACTGTATTCATTCTTTGACAAGGAGCGTTACAACGTTTACATTGTTGACATTAAGGGACTTGACTGGCACGTGGAACTTGAAGACGGCGAAACGGAGATGATTGAAAAGAAAGACTTCTCGTTCAAGCACAACGGCAAGACCACATTCTTTGACTATGCCTACATAACCATTCACGGCACTCCGGGCGAGAATGGCATTATGCAGGGATATTTTGAACTTATAAAGATGCCATACTCTACAAGTGGCGTGCTGGTAGAGGCTATGACATTCGACAAATATGTACTGAACAATTATCTTCGTGGTTTCGGCGTAAGCGTGGCAAACAGTCTGCTGATACGTCGTGGCGAAGAAGACAAATACACCGACGACGAGATTGTAGAGAAGATTGGAATGCCTTGCTTCGTGAAGCCTGCCGCTGGCGGTTCAAGTTTCGGCGTGTCAAAGGTTAAGAACGCTGACCAGTTGGCACCGGCACTGAGAGTAGCCTTCATGGAAAGCGACGAGGTGATGATAGAAAGCATCATGGAAGGCACCGAGATTTCTATCGGCTGCTACAAGACCAAAGACAAGACGGTAGTATTCCCTGCCACTGAGGTCGTAACCAGCAACGAGTTCTTTGACTATAACGCCAAGTACAACGGACAGGTTAAGGAGATTACCCCAGCCCGACTGTCAGAAGACACTGCCAAGCGCGTAGCCGAAGAAACAAGCCATATTTACGACATACTGCACTGCAACGGCATTATCCGCATTGACTACATCATCTCAAAGGATAAGGATGGCAACGACAAGGTGAACATGCTTGAGATAAACACCACCCCTGGCATGACTGCCACAAGTTTCATTCCTCAACAGGTGCGTGCCGCCGGACTTGACATCAAGGACGTGCTGACCGATATCGTTGAGAACCAATTCTAAATTACTATGGTAATACCCGCAGAGTTTGACAGTATCCGCCCATTTGAGCCGCAGGAAATTCCTGCCGTGGTGGACAGGCTGAAAGCCAACGAACAGTTTAAGGCCGTGATGGAGTATCTATACCCCGACGTGCCTTTCGACGCTCTTATGCAACAGATGCGCCAGTGCAGTTCAAGCCTTGACTTTCAAGTAAAGTTCGTATATGAGTTTATGAAGCGTCTGCGCAACGACCTTACAAAGGGCATCACCTTTGACAGCTCAGCCATAAGCAACCAGCGCAACTACACATTCATAAGCAACCACCGTGACATTGTGCTTGACTCTGCTCTGCTTGACGTGCTTCTGATTGAGGCAAAGTTCAAGACCACCTGCGAGATGGCCATCGGCGACAACCTGTTGTCGCTGCCGTGGGTAAAAGACATGGTAAGACTTAACAAAGCCTTCATCGTAGAGCGCCAGTTGCCACCACGCCAACTGCTTATGGCAAGCGTAAGGCTGGCTAACTATATGCACTTCGCCATAAAAGAGAAGAACGAAAACATCTGGATTGCACAGCGTGAGGGTCGTGCCAAAGACTCTGACGACCGCACTCAGGAAGCCGTGTTGAAGATGATTGCCATGGGTGGCGAAGGCACTGCGGCTGAGCGTTTGCAGCAGATGCATATAGTGCCGTTGACTATTTCATACGAATATGACCCGTGCGACTTCCTGAAGGCAAAGGAGTTTCAACATAAGCGCGACAAGGCCGACTTCAAGAAATCGGCATTGGACGACGTGGTTAGTATGCAAACCGGCATTATGGGTTATAAGGGTCATGTTCACTATCACTGCGCAGAGTGTATAGACGACTTTATTGAAGAGATAAAAGACGCACCAAAGACCGACTTCTTCACCCTTGTGGCACAGAAGATGGACAAAGACATACACAGCCATTACAAACTGTTCCCATGTAACTATATTGCTCTTGACAAACTAACCTCTGCCAACACATATAGTAATATGTATAGCGCAGCCGATGTTGAAGAGTTTGAAAAGTATATGGCTAAGCAGCTGGCAAAGATAGAACTCACTAACAAAGACACCGACTTCCTTACTGAGCGTATGCTTACGATGTATGCCAACCCCGTAAGAAACTTCATGGCTGCGACGAAACAGTAAACGCCAATCTCTCCACCACTCACATGACGCTGATGATTACAAAGTTGTTTTACCTTATATCACTGCTGCCTCTATGGCTGATGTACTGCATATCTGATGTGGTTTACATCTTTGCGTACTATATATTAAGGTATAGGCAAAGCGTGGTAAGGCGCAACTTGGTAACTTCTTTCCCTGAGAGGTCATCAGCAGAGATTGCACGTATAGAAAGGAAGTTCTATCGTTGGCTGTGCGACTCGTTCTTTGAATCCATTAAACTGCTGTCGATAAAGGAAACTGACCTGCGCAAGCACTTCAGCATAACCAACCCCGAGATTGTTGAGGCATATTTCCAGAAAGGCATAAACGTGTCGGGCATGTTGGGACACTACGGCAACTGGGAGTGGCTTTCGTGCGTGGGCATAGACCTGCCGCCAGAGCGTAAGATGGGACTTATATACAAACCCCTGCGCAGCAAGGCCATCGACGACCTTTATATAGCGCTGCGCACCGCACACGACGGAGTGGTAATACCCAAAGACAAGATACTGAGATACCTGTTGCGGTTTAAGCGCGACGGCATAATGAACATAACCGGCTACATAGCCGACCAAGCGCCAAAGTGGGAAGACATACACCTGTGGCTGCCGTTCTTAAACCACGACACGCCCGTGTTTACCGGCTCTGAGCGGATAATCAGAAAGATGAACACGCCCGTAATGTACGTTGACATGCAGCGCATAAAGCGAGGCAAGTATGTTTGCACCTTTGAGCTATTATGTGACGCCCTCGCCGAACTGCCTGAGAATGAGCTTACACGTATGTTCTTCGCCCGCCTTGAGCGTGCCATAAGCGAGCACCCCGAAACATATCTGTGGAGTCACGACCGCTGGAAGCGCACCCACGAAGAGTTCAACCGCCGCTTTCACGTAGAGCATGGCAGGGTAATAAAGAATCAAGAGTAAAACCAGAATACAACAAATATGACGATGAAGAAACTTTTTATAATGATAATTGCCGCACTGCCACTCATGGCAAGCGCGCAGACAGAGCAAACCTCAACCGAGGCACAGACCGAGGCTACCTCACCAGTGGCTCAAACTGCACCAATCGTAAAGTTTGGCTATTTCAGCTACAAGCATATTATCGACGCCATGCCTGACAAGGCTATAATAGAGAAGAACCTTGCCGACCTGAAAGCGAAATACGACGCTGAGATGCAGCGCTCTGAAGACGACTTCAACGCAAAGTACGAGGAGTTCTTGGAGAACCAGCGTCTTTACGACGAGCCTATTCTGCACAAGCGTCAGGCAGAGTTGCAACTGCTCATGCAGAAAAACGTAGAGTTTAAGCACGAGGCTGCTCGTTTGCTTGAACAGGCTCGCACTGCCGCCTACAAACCCCTGAAAGACAAGATTAAGGCTGCCACGGCAAAGGTGGGCGCGCAAGAGAAGTTGGCATTCATTATAAATGCTGACGGCGATGCGCTACCCTACGTTGACCCGATGCTCTGCACCGACGTAACCGAGCAGATACTTAACGCACTGAAATAATCCGCACTGCGTATGACTAAGGAAAACAACATCGGACCGATAGGAGTATTCGACTCTGGCTATGGCGGACTAACCATTCTTGAAGGTATTCGCCACCTGCTGCCTGAGTACGATTATCTGTACCTTGGCGACAATGCCCGTGCGCCATACGGTTCACGTTCGTTTGATGTTGTCTATGAATTCACGCGTCAGGCGGTATTGAAGTTGTTCAGCTTAGGCTGCCAACTGGTTATATTGGGCTGCAACACTGCCTCTGCCAAAGCCCTGCGCAGCATTCAACAGAACGACCTGCCAAAGATTGCGCCCGACCGTCGGGTGCTTGGTGTGATACGCCCCACGGCAGAAATCATCGGCAGTCTTACGCAGAGCCGCCATGTGGGCATACTTGCCACCGAGGGAACAATCAAAAGTCAGAGCTACAACCTTGAAATACAAAAGCTGTTTCCCGACATAAAGGTCTCAGGCGTGGCTTGTCCGCTGTGGGCTGCCATAGTTGAGGCTGGCGAGGCTGACAGCGAAGGCGCTGAATATTTCGTGCGCAAACGCATAAACCAACTTATGCGGACTGACGACAAGATTGACACCGTAATATTGGGCTGCACTCACTACCCACTGCTTATGCGACCTATAACAAAGAGTGTGCCTGAGGGCGTGAAGATAGTGCCGCAGGGCGGGTACGTAGCGCAAAGTCTGAAAGCATACCTAAAGCGTCACCCCGAAATGGAGAAGCGTTGCGCTAAAGGCGGCAACGTAAACTATTACACTACAGAAAACCCGGATAAATTCAAAGAGAGTGCAAAGATATTCCTGCACGAAGATATTAGCGTAACAAGAGTAGAATTAGAATGAAAAAGAAGATATTTTTCAGCCACAAGGAAGAGTTGTGGAACACGTGGTCACACGCTGGCGGAATAGCCCTCGGTGTAATAGTTGGCATAATATTTCTTATAGCATGTTTTCATTATGGCAACGGCTGGGCAACGGCTGGCATATCGCTGTATCTTTTCGGTATGCTTGCCTCATACATTGCCTCAACGGTTTATCACTCACTGTCGGCATGGTCTAAATGGAAAAACCGTCTGCGCAAATGGGACCACGCCGCGATATATTGGCACATAGCTGGTTCATATTCTCCTATCACGCTCATCGCACTGCGCAATGAGTCGTTCTGGGGGTGGGGATTGTTTGTCTTCGTATGGCTGTGCGCCATTGCCGGCACCATAGTCAGTTTCATACATCTTAGCGGCCACAGTCGCATAGAAACATTCAGTTTCATTGGCATGGGTCTGTCCGTGCTTGTTGCCTTCAAGCCCCTTATCGATTGTGTAAACACAGCTGCCGTAGTATGGATTATAGCGGAGGGCGTAGCCTATATAACGGGTGCGGTATTCTATATCCTCAACAAGCGCCGCTATATGCACACCATCTTCCATTTCTTTGTGCTGCTCGGCTCAGTGTGCCATATCATCGCCGTTTGGGACATCCTCATGCTTTATCTGAAATAAATTTTCAATGCGCCAGCCTAAATTGTTTATAACTGATTACAATTTTTCGCTGTAGCTCAACAACTCGTGTTTGAGACAAGAAAAGGTTGTTTGAGACAAAAAGTTTGCGATTTTGTAGATGAGCGAGAGAGAGGGAGTGTTAAATAAATTAGCATTTCTCTTTTTTACGCCTTTTCTTTTTAACATTCAAAATTATTAGTATATTTGCAGTGTG
>CAZPNJ010000062.1:0-9104 GCA_964587765.1 uncultured Prevotella sp. | reverse complement strand
ACGTAATAGCCTTGCTGTTGCAGTTCATTGACCGCCTCTTCGGTGGTTTTGAAGTATCGCCAGTCAACGCTGTCCTCGGCGCCCAATGCCGTCTTGTGAATTTCGGCGCTTGGTGGAGTGGCTGTAATTCCGCAGAGGTAGATAGCCTCTATGCGAAAAGCGTCGCTTGAACGGAACACCGCTCCAACGTTGTATGCCGAACGAACATCGTCGAGAACTACCACCAGTGGCAACTTCTTAGAATCTTTGAATTGCTCAATGCTAAGACGTGCCATCTCTAATGTCTTTAACTTATGCCTTGCCATTTTATCGGTTATATGCGACTGCGTAAGCGTGAATTTGCTTTATCATTGCCACGAGTCCGTTTGAACGTGTGGGCGACAGATGTTCACGAAGTCCGATTTTGTCAATGAAGTAAAGGTCGGCACCGAGTATTTCCTCTGGCGTGTGGTCAGACAGAACTCTTATCAGCAGTGCTACAATGCCCTTAACGATAAGTGCGTCGCTGTCGGCGGTGAAGTGCAGTTTGCCGTCAATCAAATCGCACTGAAGCCACACGCGACTCTGGCAACCGTCAATAAGGTTGCTTTCGTTTTTGTATTTCTCGTTAAGAGTGTCAAGTTCATTGCCGAGGTCGATTAGCATCTGGTATTTGTCCATCCAGTCGTCAAAGTCGCTAAACTCCTCTATTACCTCGTCTTGTATCTCGTTTATAGTCATTTTTTATTTACTTTTTCAATCTTGAATATTTTGTCACTTGGGCGAACTTTCTCCGGCACAGGGATAGATACCAGTTGCTTCTGCTCGGCTCTTTCCACCGGCTTCAAATCGTAGCGTATCTCGGTGCAGTCAAGATAAAGCGCACCCGTTGTAGGACCTGTTATGAGCAGTTTGTCGCCAACGGCGAAGTCGTGAGCCTGAACAGCCACTTCAGCCACGCCAATCTTTGAGAAGTATTTGCGTATGTTGCCCACGAGAATTTTCTTTTCTGTTGCGCAAGAGCCATATTCCTTGTTCCACTCGCCCATGCGCTGCCCCAGGTAATAACCGTCCCAGAAACCACGGTTGAACACTGTGGCGAGGCGCTCGTCCCAAGCGTCTTTCTTCTCTTCAGTGAATGTGCCGTCAATGACGCTCTGAATAGCCTCCTTGTAGCAACTTACTACGGTGTGAACATACTCTGCGCCACGAGCCCTGCCCTCAATCTTGAACACTCTTACGCCGGCTTTCATCATGCGGTCGATGAAGCGCACCGTCTTCAGGTCCTTAGGGCTCATTATGTATTTGTTGTCAATCTCAAGTTGCGAGCCAGTTTCATTGTCGGTTACGGTGTAAGAACGGCGGCAAATCTGCATACACTCGCCACGGTTGGCCGAGCGATTGGCATTGTCGAGGCTCATATAGCACTTGCCCGAAACCGCCATGCAGAGCGCTCCGTGGCAGAACATCTCTATGCGAATGAGTTCGCCCTTAGGGCCTCGCACGTCCTGACGTATTATTTCGTTGTGAATATGCTCTACCTGGTCCATGTTCAGTTCACGAGCCAGCACCACTACGTCGGCAAACTGAGCATAGAATTTCAGTGCCTCTATGTTTGAAATGTTCAGTTGGGTGGATAAATGCACCTCTACGCCCACCTGTCGGCAATAGGTCATAACAGCCACGTCGCTGGCTATGACAGCCGAAATTTTTGCCTCTTTGGCTGCGTCAATTATGGTGTGCATCGTGTCAACGTCGCCATCGTAAATGATGGTGTTGACGGTTAAATATGTTTTCACTCCATGCTCTGTGCAGGTGGCTGCTATCTCGCGTAGGTCGTCAATGGTGAAGTGGTTGGCGCTGTGCGAGCGCATGTTCAACTGACCAATGCCGAAGTAAACAGAGTCGGCCCCTGACTTTATCGCTGCCGCCAGACTCTCTCTTGAGCCGACGGGAGCCATTATTTCAAATTCGTTTCTCTCCATATCTTTTATATATAATAATGTGTGTGAGTGAATTTCTCCGTTTGCTTGAAAAATGATGCCTTGCTCACTTGGAACAAGGCACCTTTCAACTATATGATTATGAGTTTTAATGTATTCTTTCGATGTGTGGAATTACATACTGTCGTCATGGTCGAGCGAATCGTCAAAATCCTTTGGCTCGCGAGTCATTGGGTCGTGATACTCTTCTGCTCGTGGACTGTGAATTGACTGGTCCTGACGGTCGTCATGTCCATAGTCGCCACGACGGTCATCGTGCTCGTTGCGACGGTCATCGCCACGATAGCCATTGCCGTTACGGCGGTCGTCACGGCGCTCGCGACGTTCGCCACGCTCAGGGCGCTCACGACGTGGGCGGCGCTCACGCTCTACATAGCCCTCTGGCTTTGGCAACAATGCGCGGTGTGAGAGTTTATATTTACCTGTCTTTGGGTCAATCTCCATCAACTTAACCTTGATTGTGTCGCCTTCCTTTATGCCAGCCTCTTCAACTGTTTCAAGGCGCTTCCAGTCAATCTCTGAGATATGGAGCAAACCGTCTTTGCCAGGGAGAATTTCTACGAAGCAGCCGTATGGCATGATTGAACGAACCTTACCGTCGTAAACCTCGCCAACCTCTGGTACTGCAACGATTGCCTTGATCTTGGCAACGGCAGCGTCGGTAGCCTCCTTGTCAGGAGCGGAAACCTGTACTTTGCCAACACCGTCGGTTTCATCGATGGTGATTGTAGCACCTGTCTCTTCCTGCATCTGCTGGATAATCTTTCCACCAGGACCGATAACTGCGCCGATGAACTCCTTAGGAATGTCGAATGCAACGATGCGTGGAACCTGTGGCTTGAAGTCAGCGCGTGGCTCTGGAATGGTCTCAAGCAGTTTGCCGAGAATGAACTCACGAGCCTGCTTAGCCTGCATAAGTGCCTTCTCAAGTATCTCGAAGCTCAGGCCGTCGCACTTGATATCCATCTGTGTGGCTGTCAGACCGTCCTTTGTACCGGTGGTCTTGAAGTCCATATCGCCAAGGTGGTCCTCATCGCCGAGGATATCGGTAAGGATAGCGTACTTGTCTGATGTGTCGTCTTTGATAAGACCCATTGAAATGCCGCTTACCGGCTTTTTGATTGGCACACCTGCGTCCATCAGTGCGAGAGTGCCTGCGCAAACGGTAGCCATTGAAGACGAACCGTTGCTCTCAAGAATCTGGCTTACAAGGCGAACTGTGTAAGGGAAGTCCTCTGGAATTTGTCCCTTCAGTGCGCGCCATGCCAAGTGGCCATGACCAATCTCACGGCGACCTACGCCACGCTGAGCCTTAGCCTCGCCTGTGCAGAATGGAGGGAAGTTGTAGTGCAGCAGGAAACGCTGGTAGCCACGCTCCAAAACGTCGTCAACGAGCTTTTCGTCAAGCTTAGTACCAAGCGTACATGTTGACAAAGACATTGTCTCGCCACGCTGGAAGATGCTGCTTCCGTGAGGCATTGGCAGGTTGCCAACCTCACACCATATTGGGCGAATGTCTGTTGTCTGGCGACCGTCAAGGCGCTTTCCTTCGTCAAGTACGCAACGACGCATAGAGTCGCGCATTACGTCAGCGTAGTAGCGCTCAGCCTCTGCGTGCTTCTCTTCGAGCTCCTCGTCAGAGAGGTCGGTGTGAGCAGCGTCGTATGCCTCAAGGAATTCTTCCTTAATCTTTGCGAATGCCTCTTCGCGTGCCTTCTTGTCGTGATCACCAGCCTTAGCTATTGCGTAGCACTTATCGTAAGTTTCTTTCTTTATCTGCTCACGAAGGTCATCGTCGTTCACCTCGTCGTTATACTCACGCTTGGTGTCCGTGCCGAGTTCCTTCATAAGTTCCTCTTGCATCTCGCACATTGGCTTGATAGCCTCTGATGCTGCCTTGAGAGCGCCGATGAAGTCTTGTTCTGAAACTTCGTCCATTTCGCCCTCAACCATCATGATGTTGTCTTTCGTAGCGCCAACCATGATGTCCATGTCAGCTTCTTTCATCTGCTCAAACGTTGGGTCGATGATGTACTCACCGTTCAAACGAGCCACGCGAACCTCACTGATAGGACACTCGAAAGGAATGTCTGAGCAAGCCAATGCTGCTGATGCCGCAAGACCTGCCAATGCGTCAGGCTGGTCAACTCCATCAGCTGAAAGGAGCATTATCTGTACATATACCTCGCAGTGGTAATCTGCAGGGAATAATGGTCTTAGCACACGGTCAACCAGACGAGATGTCAAAATCTCATTGTCTGAAGCCTTGCCTTCACGCTTGGTAAATCCGCCTGGATAGCGGCCGGCAGCTGAATACTGCTCTCTGTAATCTACCTGCAAAGGCATGAAATCTGTACCCGGTACTGCCTCTTTAGCAGCGCAAACCGTAGCCAACAAAACGGTATTTCCGCAACGCAATACGGCTGAACCGTCGGCTTGCTTCGCTACTTTACCGGTCTCAATGCTGATGGCTCTTCCATCAGGCAATTGAACTGTTTTTGTAATTACGTTCATCTAAATTAAAAATCTTTATTGTTTTAACTGACATCTAAAATATCTAATAACTCCGCAAAGGTACACATTATATCTAAGAAAAAAGAATTTTTAGAGCATAAAAATCAATCACGCCTAATATTAGATTTAGTCATGCCTGTGATTGAAATTGGTTGTGCCTGTGACTAAGTTTAGTCGTGCCTGTGATTGAATTTGGGGGATTTTCCCGTATGGCTATACGTAAATACATAATACTTTCGGACAAAAAACATTATTCGCTTGTTGTATGTTTGTGTATATGAATTATTTGCGGTATATTTGCAACTATATAAATAACTAAATTCTGAATATGAAGAAATTTTCATCACTTATATTTGCTTTGGCTATGCCCCTTGCGGCTTCGGCTCAGAACTATCTTTTGCCTCAGACCAAGGCCGACAATAACGTTGACTACAGGGTTAACCAGACAGGCGTACAGCGCCATGTGGAGTGGGGACTCGACGCTGCATGGGTTTCAGAGGGCAACATGCGTCGTGGCGTAGCGTGGATGGATACATCAACCGTGGGCATAGTGCGCATCTCTTACCAGCCCACCCATGCTCTGCAAAGCGATGGCACTTTGACGAAAAACCAGCGTGATTCGCTTGACATTCGCTTGCGTTTGGCTGATTGGGTAAGCGACCATGTTGACCTGATGCTTAACGACGACCCCATAAGCGTTGACCCTGCCATAAAGGGCAAAGAGGCTAAGTGGGTAGAGGTGATAAAAGCTTCGGTCGATTACATTCATAAGAATTCAAAGCATAAAGTTGTAAGCATAGCGCCATTCAATGAACCTGACTTTGGTTGGGGGCAAGACGACGTGGAGACATTCAACAGAATAGACAAAAGAATGAAGTCCGACTCGTTCTTCGACGGAATTAGAATATGCGGTGGCAATACGCTGAACAATGATATGGCGGAATGGTGGTACTCACGTTTGAAAAACTACATTGACGAGGGCAACACTCACCAGTTGGCCGGCAGCTTCGACACTTATGCCAACTTTTTCGCAACCGTTGCGAAAGACGGCAAACACGTGACGGCCGACGAGCTGCACAACGTGGGCGACGCTCAGGTGGCTGTGCAGTACGGAATGCAGACGGGCATCTGGTGGGGAACCGCTGAGAAGGCTCGTGGCGAATTCTGCAAAGCCACAAACGGTGGCTGGCAGCTCGGCTACGCTGAGAACCGAGGCAACTGGACGTCGGCCAGCGTGTATAGAAAGCCCAACGGCAACGTGCTGGCATTTCTTGGCAGCAGCGAGCGACAGGCTTACAAAACCACATTCCAGTTTGTTTCAACTGACCAGCCCGTTTATTACAATGGCTACGGGCCATTGAGGGAATATGCGGTAACCATTCCTGGTGGCACGGGCTATCAGAACGGGCAGAGCAATGCCGAGGCGGTTGTTGACGTAACCTATGGCGAGGACGTGCGCCCGGTGGTCAACGGCACTTACAAACTGATGAACAAGCAGAGCCATCTGGTCATGCGCCCTGCCAATGCCTCAACATCGTCTGGTGCGAAAATCGAGCAATACAAAGACATGAACGCCCTTGCTGACCACAGTTACCAGAACTGGAAGTTCACACCCGTGAGAAGCAATATCGGTGACGATTTCAGCTTTTACACCATCGTCAACCAAAAGACCAATAAGTCGATTGACGTGCTGAACTGGAGTCTCGACAACGAGGGCGGCATAATTCAATACGACGCTGCCGGTGGCAACAATCAGCAGTGGTGCGTGGAGTATGCCGGTGACAACTATTTCTATATTCGCAATCGCCATAGCGGACTTTACCTGCAAATTGAAAGAGAAACAGCCACGCCGACACTTGGGCTTGCCGTTGTGCAGCACCAGTTTACGGGCAAGGACATTCAGAAGTGGCGCTTCCTGCCGGTTGACGTGGCATACGAAGACAAGGTAGCGCAAGCCCCTATAAACCTCGTGGCAGACGGTGGCGCTGAGAGTATTCACCTGTCGTGGAGTCGTGGCTCTTACATCGCTAACAGCGTTTACGAAGTGCTGCGCGCCGATGGGGAAGACGGCAACTACAACACCATAGCCCGAAACATTTCAAGCAAGGACATTCTGCAAAAGCAGGTAGAGTTTGTTGACAATGACGTGGAAACGGGCAAGACATATTACTATAAGGTGCGTGGTGTTACGCCATATCTGAACCGCTCGGAGTGTTCTGCCGTGGCTTCCGCATCGACAAATGGCAGAAATACGCAGTTGGCTCACTGGAAACTTGACGGCGACCTTACCGACGACACCCCGAACCTTAACAACGCCGCCGTTTACGGCACCGTCTCTTACACCACAGGCCATAGCGGAAAGGCACTGCAACTCAATGGCACTGACAACTATGTGCAACTGCCATACGGCATTACGGGCAAGGACGCACTGACGTTCAGCGCTTGGGTGAACTGGTCTGGTGGCAATAACTGGCAGAGAATATTCGACTTCGGTTGCGGCACTGAAAACTACATGTTCCTGTCGCCTGAGTGTGGCACAGGTATGCGCTTTGCCATAAAGAATGGTGCTGACGAGCAGCAGATTACAGCCAAGGCGCTGACTTCTGGCACATGGCACCACGTGGCACTGACCATCGGCACAGACGGAGCCATTCTTTACGTTGATGGCAGTCAGGTGGGCAAAAACGCTAACGTAACCATTAAGCCGAACGACTTCAAGCCATTCCTTAACTACATCGGCAGAAGTCAGTTTGCTGGCGACCCAACGCTCAAGGGCAGCATCGACGATGTTCGCCTTTTCAACTACGCACTCACGGTTGACGATGTTGACGACCTTTACAACGGCACTATTACCGGCATAAAGCAAACCACTGCGGGCGGCAAACCGACGGTCGAGGTGTTTGACGTTAATGGCAAGAAAGTGGCTGGCGCTGACGTTGACCAGTTGCCAAGCGGCATTTACATAATAAAAACCACCAATGGTGCAAAAACTGAAAGTCGCAAGATAGTTGTTAAATAAAGAATAGTTACCTTTGCACCTATGGTTCTGAATTATATTTGGATAGCATTTTTTGTCATCGCTTTCGTGGTAGCCTTGGTGAAGCTGATTTTCTTCGGCGACATGGAGGTGTTCCCTGCGATGATGAACTCAACGTTTGACAATTCAAAGACCGCGTTTGAGATAAGTCTTGGATTGACGGGTGTGCTCTCGCTGTGGCTGGGCATCATGAAGATTGGCGAAAAGGGTGGGGTGGTAAACGCCCTGTCAAAGTTGCTTAGCCCAGTCTTCGTAAAACTATTCCCCGACATACCAAAGGGTCACCCCGTGACGGGCAGCATATTCATGAACATTGCTGCCAACATGCTGGGCCTTGACAATGCCGCCACACCACTCGGACTGAAGGCTATGGAGCAACTTCAGGAACTTAACCCGAAGAAAGACACCGCCACCAATCCGATGATTATGTTTCTGGTGCTGAACACATCTGGACTGACGCTTATTCCTATCAGCATACTGGTGTATCGCTCGCAGATGGGCGCTTTGCAACCTACCGACGTGTTCATTCCGATACTGCTGGCGACATTCTTTTCAACGATAGCAGGCATCGTTATAACCTCTATCTATCAGCGCATAAATTTGTTCAATAAGGTGATGATGCTGACCCTCGGCACCATGCTGGCACTGGTTGGCGCAATGATTTGGGCGCTGGGCCAGATGGATAAAGACACTATCAACGCCGTTTCAACGAGCGTGGCAAACATATTGCTGATGACTATCATCATAGCGTTTATATTGGCTGGATTGCGCAAGAAAGTGAATGTTTATGACGCTTTCATCGAGGGCGCTAAAGAGGGCTTCACCACCGCCGTGAGAATTATACCTTATCTGGTGGCTATATTGGTGGCTATCGGAGTGTTCAGAGCCTCTGGTGCTATGGACTATCTGGTGGGTGGCGTAGGCGATTTGGTGGCTATGTGCGGCGGCAATACCGATTTCGTGGGAGCATTGCCAACGGCACTGATGAAACCACTGTCGGGCTCTGGCGCTCGTGGCATGATGGTTGACGCAATGACTACTTACGGTGCCGACTCGTTTGTCGGTCGCCTTTCATGTATATTCCAAGGAAGCACAGATACCACATTTTATATCTTAGCGGTTTATTTTGGCTCGGTCGGCGTTCGCCAGACTCGCCATGCCGTAAGTTGCGGATTGCTTGCCGACCTTGCCGGCATCGTTTCCGCTATATTCATAGCATATCTGTTCTTCGCATAAAACAAAAAATAAGGAAATGGCTGGATTAAAAAGCTTATTCAAAGATACTGCTATTTATGGAATGAGCAGTATCGTCGGCAGATTCTTGAACTACATGCTGGTGCCACTATACACCATTAAGATTTCGGCTGAGAGTGGCGGCTACGGAATAGTTACCAACATGTACGCTTACACGGCACTGCTCATGGTGCTGCTCACCTATGGCATGGAAACGACCTTCTTCCGCTTTGCCAACAAAGAGGGCGAAGACCCAAATACCGTTTATGGCACGTCGCTGAAGATGGTTGGACTGACCTCGCTGCTGTTCATAGTAGTGGTGCTGCTGTTCCTCGACC
>CAZPNJ010000061.1:8276-9494 GCA_964587765.1 uncultured Prevotella sp. | reverse complement strand
GCACAAAAAATAGCGAGCCCCTTATTGGAACTCGCTATTTTTATTTTATCTAAAAGATAGCTTAATCTTTATTCAGCATTCTCTTTTTGTTCTGCGCTGTTATCGCTGTTCGTTGCATCGCTGTTTGGCGCATCTTTCTTTTCCACATCTTTCTTCTTTGGGAAACGTGGGTGATTGCCTTCGTCTTTTCTCTCATGATATAGCTTAGGCAATGGGTTTGCGTAAGGTTCATCAAAGGTCTGACGATTGCGGAATATGTCTATGGAAGCGAATATTGCGTTGCGTAGTGAGGCTTCGTTTGCCAAACCTTTACCAGCGATGTCAAACTCAGGTGTTACGTCGGGTGCGCAACAAACGAGAGGAATACCAGCAAGATAGCATATATTTTCGCTGTCGCCAAGAGTGTGAAGTGGTATAATGCCTTGGTCATGATACATAGCTAATATGGCGTCAAACTTGTCTGCCATTCCTTTTTGGAAGAATTCCTCTGCCTTGTATGGGCCAAATGCACCAGTTCCTTCGTTTGCCATCTCCTTTATTGCTGGCAACAGTACTTCCTGTTCTTCCTTTCCGTTGTTGTCTGAGTTTAGAGAAAGCACTGCTATACGAGGCAATTCTGTTCTGAAATCTCTGCGCAGTGTATTTATAAGCTTCTTAATAGTATTGTTGAAGTTCTCTTTTGTAATTGCTTCTGTGACGTTTTTCAAATTCGTGTTGTCTGCAAGCACAGAAACTCTCATGTATTGATTCAGATACAATGGCACGCACTTGTTGCCTTCTCCAACGCAAGTGTTCAGATATTGTGAGAGTCCGTTAAAAGCGAAACCACCGACATTTATAACACTATTCTCTACAGGCATACAAACAAGTGTGTCAAACAACTTCTCACGGAAGTCAGTCATTGCTCTGTCAAGCGCCTTAATGGCTGCTTGTCCTGACTCTTCTGTCGGCTGACCAAACTCAACTTTTACTTCTTCTTCGATGCAGGCTAAAAGATTCAGTCGCCCGTCGCGAGCTTCCTTTGCATTGTTTATTATGCTGAAGTTAGTGTTCAGTCCTAATGCTTTGCAGTGATACGTTGCCACCTTTGGCGAACCATATATAATAGGTGTGCACAGTTCCAGCATCTCTGGCTCTGCAAACACTTTTAATATCAGTTCATATCCAATTCCGTTTGTATCTCCGTGGGTTATAGCCACTCTTATTTTCTTATTTTCC
>CAZPNJ010000061.1:4206-8266 GCA_964587765.1 uncultured Prevotella sp. | reverse complement strand
ATTGGAACAAAGTTATATTTAAGTGAAAGCAAAATTACTCCATCTTTATATAATATTGAATATCCACTTTCTGGTTTTTGGGTAAGAGAAAAGTCATTTGATACATAACTTTGTTTTAATTTAAACAAATCACAATATGAACCTCTTCTACCAGTAGTTTTTCCTGGTAATTTTTCAACTTTTAAAGTTGTAGTAGTAAGTTTTATTTTTGTTTATAATCTGCTGTTGTTTGCCATAATACGGCTTCTGTTTGTCTTAAAAGGTTGCGCTTCTTTTTACCAGGAGCATATATGAATGCTTCTATTATAATAACGCTATTGCCTTTATTTATTGTCTTCGCAACGAGAGGTCCACCCATGGCGTCGCCCTTCATTTGCCAAAGTCCCTTTACTGTCATTGTTCCATCTCGCTTGTCTGTTGATGACAATAGGGTGGAGCTAACGGTCTGCATATACATATTGTCTGTTTCGCCTTTTAGATTTTCCTTCATTATGCTGTCGTGAAGGTTGGCGAAGTTTCGCTCTGTGCAATCGCCATTTATGCGTAACACGCAAATGTTTTGCATTGCGTCAGCCGAATTGTTTGACAACCATGCAAAGTCCTTGCCCGTTTTGTTGATAGTCATATCAGCTGGAACACACATGCTTATGCCAAACATTCCGTTTATGCTATCCGCAAGCGTTGTGTTGTTCTTCGTTCTGAGTTGTGCTATCTCGGCTTTTATCTCAGCTTGGTTGAACAATGCTGTCAATGCTTTTGTCACTTTGCTGCTGTCTTTCGCAAGTTGTTCCACCGACGAGTACGAAACCTGTGCAATGGTTTGGGGCTTGGCATTGACGTTATAATTGTATTTTATTTTATTTGGGTTTATGGCGTCTATGTTTACCTCTATAATGTTTCTGGCATAAGCATCGTTTTCAGAAGTCTTTTTCACTGAAACAATGTCAAACATTGGTTCTGGTTGTGGTAGTGCTTCCACCTCTTTTGAAAGCATCTGACTTATTAGAGCCATTGCCCTGCTGTCGTTGCCTGTTATTACTACTTGATATGGCTTGCCTATTGCTGAAGGCAACAATGGATTGGCATCTTTGCATGATGTCAATACAGCGATTAGTAGTAATAATATGTACAGGCTTTGCTTCATTCTTTAGCGTTAGCTTGTTTATGTGCGGTTGACAGAAGTCCGCAGGCAGCGTAAATGTCTTGCCCACGCGAGGCTCTTATGGTCGTGAATACGCCATGCTGTGTTATGTAATCGCGGAACCTTTCCATGCGAAGGTCGTCAACACCTTTCAGCGGAACGTTCGGTATTTGGTGAAAACGTATCAGATTTACCCTACATTCAAGGCCTTTCACCAAACGAACTATCTCTTTAGCGTGTTCTCTGTCGTCGTTTATTCCGTCAAAGACGATGTATTCGAATGACAATCTACGCTGATGAGTGAAATCATAGTTGCGCAACAGTTCAACTACATCTACTATCGACATACCTTTCTCAGCAGGCATCAGTTTGGCACGTTCCTCAGGAAAAGCGTCGTGAAGGCTTATTGCTACGTGGCAGTTGCTCTCTTCAAGAAATCTCTTTAGCTTGTTCTTAACTCCCACGCTGCTCACTGTTATTCGTTTGGGACTCCATGCCCAAGCATAGTCTGCGGTAAGAATCTCGGTCGTGCGCAGTATATTGTCAAGGTTGTCCATGGGCTCTCCTTGTCCCATAAACACTATATTGGTGAGCTTGTCGCACTCAGGTAGAGAATATATCTGGTTAAGAATATCCGTCGCTGAGAGGCTACCCTCGAAACCTTGTTTGCCAGTCTGACAGAACAGACAGTTCATTTTACAGCCCACTTGGCACGAAACGCATAGCGTAGCCCTGTCTTTGTCGGGTATATACACCGTTTCCACACTTTTGCCACCTGCGGTAGGAAACAGATATTTTATTGTTCCGTCAACAGAGTGTTGGGCATCAACTGGTGGTTTGCAGCCGATGTCGTATTTCTGGGCAAGCTTTTCTCTGTTTTGCTTTGAGATGTTTGTCATTTCATCAATGCTGCTAACGTGCTGCACATACAGCCACTTGGCTATTTGCGCACCAGTAAACGTTGGCATACCAAGCTCCTTAACTACGCCTTTCAGCTCGTCAAGTGTAAGTCCAAGTAGGTTTGTTTTATCGTTGTTGTCCATCAGTGTTTGCCTTTTGTGTTGTGCAAAGTTAAATAAAAAAGAGTAAAGTTGGCGATTTTTATAGCTTTTTGTTTTATATTTGCACATCAAAAACTAAACGAAACTTAATCGCAATGAAACATACTATTGACTGTTTTTTGCCTTGCACATCAGCAGATGATATAAAAGACACCATACAAGAGTTGCGCTCAAACAACCTTGTCGATAATATATTTTTGTTAATGCCAGAGGCTCTTTCGGGGGTAAATGTTCCTGAAGGTTGCCAAGTGCTGAAGATAGATAACAATGGTTCTTCAGAGATGATGCGCCAAATGTCAAAAAGTTGTGGGCATGACTATTTTTTGTTATGCCTGAAACTATTGAAAGTTACGGGCATAAGTTTTTCGCTTGAAAGAATGGTTTCTGTGGCTGAGTCAACAGAAGCCTCTTTGTTATATAGCGATTTTTATGAACGCAAAGAGGGCGTCTTGCAGAAGCACCCTGTTATTGATTATCAAGAGGGCTGCATAAGAGACGACTTTGACCTCGGAGACGTTGTTTTGGCAAGCAGTGAAATGCTGAAAGCATATTGCCAGGAAAATGCAGAGACTGACTATAAAGACTCGGCTTTCTATGACTTCAGACTGTTTGTTAGTCGTAAGGGCAGAATATTTCACCTAAACGAATATTTATATACGACCGAAGAAACAGACAATCGCAAGAGTGGCGAGCGCCAGTTTGACTATGTTCGCCCAGACAACAGGGCATCGCAGATAGAAAAAGAGAAGATCGCGACCAAGCATTTATCAGAACTGAACGCATTGGTTGACACCACAAGTTATGCTGACCCTGACTTTGAGCGCATGGAGTTTGACGTAGAGGCATCGGTGGTTATACCTGTGTTTAATCGTGAACGTACCGTTGAGGACGCAGTTCGCTCGGCTCTTTCGCAAAAGACTTCGTTTAAGTATAATGTCATTGTGGTTGATAATCATAGTACCGACCGCACTACTGAGATATTAAACAAACTTGAGGCTGACGATAAGTTGGTTCACATAATACCTAATCGTACTGACCTTGGCATTGGTGGTTGCTGGAACGAGGCAATAAATGACAGCAGATGTGGAAAGTTTGCTGTCCAGCTTGATAGCGATGACCTGTACTCTTCTACAAATACTCTTCAGCGTATCGTTGACGAATTTTACAAGCAGAAGGCTGCCATGGTCATTGGCTCTTACAGAATGTGCGACTTTGAGTTGAAAACACTTCCACCAGGACTTATCGACCATAAGGAGTGGACTGACGATAATGGCTGCAACAATGCGTTGAGAATAAACGGACTGGGAGCGCCAAGAGCCTTCTTTACGCCATTGGTTCGTCAGCTGAACTTCCCAAACACAAGCTATGGCGAAGATTACGCTATGGGCTTGGCATTCAGTCGCCATTATCGCATTGGCAGAATTTACGATGAACTTTATCTGTGTCGTCGTTGGGGAGGTAACAGCGACCACGACCTAAGTCAAGAGCGTATAAACGCAAACAATTTATACAAAGACCGTTTGCGCACCATAGAGTTGCTGGCTCGCCAAAAGATGAACAGCAAAGGCTTTGACGGCAAGACCTCAGAGTTGGAAAACTTCTTTGAGCAGCAACTTGAGATGTGGGCGCTTGCCAATAAGAATTTTGAAGACTTGCAATCGGTTAAAGTAAAAGAGATTCAGACAGATAGCGAAGTGTCGCTGAAACTTCAGTTTAACCCTGCGAGAATGGTCTCGACAGGTGCAAGCATTGACAAGCAAAGCATTAAAGAGCGCCCTTGTTTCCTTTGCAAAAAGAACCGACCAAAGGAGCAGATGACAATGAAAAAGTTATGTTCTCTTTTATTAGCAGTATTGTT
>CAZPNJ010000061.1:0-4196 GCA_964587765.1 uncultured Prevotella sp. | reverse complement strand
ATCGACATACTCGTAAACCCATATCCGATACTTCCCGAACATTATACTATACCTCTGCGCGAGCATCAGCCACAAAGCATAAAGAGTTTGTTTGCTGATATGTGTCATTTGCTTGTGGATTATCCAAAGCTTATGGTGTTCTATAACGGACCTCGTTGCGGAGCTTCCGCGCCAGACCATGCGCACTTACAAGCAGGATCATCGGGAGTTCTTCCACTTCAGAGCGATTGGCATATCTATAACCAGCAGCTTGAGCCATTGTATTCAATGGAAGATTCCGTTGATGATGACAATATCTCTGAACTGAAAGGTTATGTCGTGCCATGCTTTGTTATTAAAAGCCATTCGGTTGACAGCAGCAAGAGACTTTTCAATATCCTGTATAATGCTATAGGGCGCAGAGTTCGTGGCGAAGAGCCAATGATGAATATCGTGGCATGGCAGCAAGAGGGTACAAGCATATTCGTGGTTATACCACGAGCAAAGCATCGCCCTGATTGCTATTATGCAGAGAAAGATTCAGAGAAAGTATTGGTTAGTCCGGGCGCTTTAGATATGTCTGGTTTGGTTATTACGCCACGAAAGGAAGACTTTGAGCGCCTTACGGCAAGTCAGGTTGAGGCTATCATTCAGGAATGTGGCATAACAGAGAAAGAAGCAGAGGCGATTGCTGATAAGATTAGCCATCACAATGATGCTGCGCTTTCGTTCTTAAAGGGCACGGATACGCCAGAAGTAACCGTCGGCATAGTCAGTGCTGAAAAGATAAACTTCTCGCTTAATGGAGCGTATATGGCAAAGGGCGAGGTTATTGATGGCGACCAAACGGTTAGTATGTCGGAAGGTGGCATAGAGTGGAACGGAATGCAATATCGTGAATTGCTGTTCGTGCCAAAGGACGATAAGTCATCTTTCTCACTGAGTGACGTAACTATTGGCGTAAACTTCCATTGGGAGAGAAAAGAAACTCAGACTTTCCAAGGGGCGCTTCGACTGGTTGTTGACGCAGATAAGATTTGCGCCATCAACGAACTGCCTATTGAGCATTATCTCGAAAGCGTTATCTCAAGTGAGATGAAGGCAACCTCTTCACTTGAGTTGCTTAAAGCTCATGCTGTTATCTCACGTTCGTGGCTGTTGGCTCAGATGGAACGTCGTCGCAAACAAGAGAGTTCTGATAATGTTTTCTTCTCGTTCAAACGTAAAGAAGATGAACTTATTAGATGGTATGGGCGTGACGACCACACTATATTCGACGTTTGTGCCGATGACCATTGCCAGCGCTATCAAGGCATTACGCGCGAAAATAGTAAGCATGTGGTAGAAGCAGTAAAAGCTACGGCAGGACAAGTGCTTATGTACGACAATGAAATCTGCGATGCTCGCTTTAGCAAATGCTGTGGTGGCGTATCTGAAGAATATCAATATTGCTGGGAAGATATAAACAAGCCATACTTGTCGGCGATAAGAGACGATAAGGAACAGACGTTGCCCGACCTTACGATAGAAGAGAACGCAGAAAAGTGGATTCGTTCTACGCCAAAGGCTTTTTGCAATACCAACGACAAGAAAGTGCTTTCGCAGGTGCTGAACGACTACGATACTGAAACCACTGACTTCTATCGCTGGAAGGTAACATATACAGCAGAAGAGTTGACCCGACTCGTTACGGATAAACTGAAGGTTGATTTGGGTACTATTACAGACATTATTCCGCAGGAACGAGGCAAGAGTGGCAGAATTTCTCGCTTGAAGATAGTTGGCACTAAGGGAACGTTTACTATAGGAAAGGAGTTGGAAATACGCAGAGTTCTCAGCGAAAGCCACCTTTACAGTTCTGCCTTTGTGGTAGATAAGGAAGGCGATAAGTTCACACTTGTCGGAGCAGGCTGGGGGCATGGCGTAGGACTTTGCCAGATTGGTGCAGCAATGATGGGCGACCAAGGCTATACCTATGATAAGATTCTCTTGCACTACTATAAAGACGCAGAGATAAAGAAACTGTACTAAAGAGCGATTTCTCAATAAAAGGAAATATAAAAACAAAAAGAGATATATACACATCATTATTATGAAGTTAAGGAAAGTTTCGCCATGGACATGGGTGCCTTCATTGTATTTCGCTGAAGGGTTACCTTATGTTGCAGTAATGATTATATCAATAGTCTTGTATAAGCAACTGGGACTTAGCAATACAGAAATAACATTTTATACATCATGGCTGTACCTTCCATGGGTAATAAAGCCTTTGTGGAGTCCGTTCATTGACCTAATCAAAACCAAACGTTGGTGGATAGTTTCCATGCAGTTGCTCATTGGCGCTGCTTTTGGTGGCGTGGCTTTCACCATACCAACTTCGTTTTGGTTGCAGGGTTCGCTGTTCTTCTTTTGGGTGATGGCTTTCTCCAGTGCCACGCATGACATAGCAGCCGATGGATTTTATATGTTAGGGCTAAATGCTCACGACCAAGCTTTTTTCGTCGGTATCCGCAGTACTTTTTATCGTTTGGCTACAATCTTCGGCCAGGGTGTGCTTGTAATGATTGCAGGTAACCTGCAAGTTGTGTTTCGTGGCAGCATAAGATATTCATGGAGTCTGCTGTTTTATGGTGTGGCAGGCCTGTTCATTGGTCTTTGGCTGTGGCACACTTTTATATTGCCACGCCCAAGCGAAGACCGACCAAGAAACGATGTTAACGCAAGTTCTATATGGAGTGAATTCGTTGAAACCATACGCACATTCTTCGTTAAAGACCAAGCGCTCATAGCAATACTGTTTATGTTGTTATATCGTATGCCTGAAGGTTTGCTCGCTAAGGTGTCTGCCCTGTTCCTGATTGACGCCAGTCATAATGGAGGATTAGGCCTGTCGCCACAAGAATATGGCTTTGTTCAGGGAACGGTTGGCGTAATAGGACTTACTCTTGGTGGAATACTTGGTGGCTTCGCTGCAGGTAAAGACGGTTTGAAGAAATGGCTTTGGGTGATGGTTTGTGCCATAACGTTGCCTGATTTAGTTTATGTGTATCTGAGTTATGCGCTGCCCGAAGGATTAAGCATCGTAAACGTCTGCGTGTTTATTGAGCAGTTTGGTTATGGCTTTGGCTTTACGGCTTATATGCTTTATCTTATATATTATAGTAGAGGTGATTTTAAAACTTCGCATTATGCGCTTTGCACAGCATTCATGGCGCTGTCAATGATGTTGCCTGGGCTTGTGGCTGGCGCATTGCAAGAGGCTGTAGGTTATCGAATGTTCTTTATCATCGTTATGGCTTGCTGCCTTGCCACTTTTGTGATAACGAAGTTTATAAAGATTGACCCAGAGTTTGGCAAAAAGCAGGTTGAGGAAATCTCTGATGATGAAGAATAAGCAAGGGGTAATGAAACAAAGAATAATAGAAATAAGTGGGGGCGTGGCTCGTAAGCCTGAATGGCGCATGGCTGAACCCTTTGACTTCTTGCTTGAATCAGACGAACACATTGCCATAGTTGGGGATAATGCAAGTGGAAAGTCAATGTTGGTTGACATGATTATAGGTCGCCATCCATTGTTGCAAC
The DNA here is from genome assembly GCA_964587765.1 of uncultured Prevotella sp. Lineage (GTDB taxonomy): Bacteria > Bacteroidota > Bacteroidia > Bacteroidales > Bacteroidaceae > Prevotella. The sequence continues at coordinate 635 of CAZPNJ010000061.1, read as the reverse complement.
AAGAACCACGATACGACTTTTCGCCATCAACCAAGGAAATGGTCTCTGACAACATCAAGTACATAACCTTTCAAGACAGTTATGGCGATAAAGACTCTGGTTATTTCCTTCAGCTGCGTTGGAATCAGCAAGAGATAGACGAAACCACGCCAACGGTTGGCTCTAAACTAAGCGAGGCATACGCCCTGAGTGGTGAAGACACTGATGATCATCGCCAGTTCAGAGAGCAGTTGTACGATATGTTTTCGGTGCGACATCTGATGGACAAATACCTTATTCTGCTGTCGAGTGGCGAGATGCGTAAGTTTCAACTTATAACAAGTTTGCTGTCAGCGCCACGAGTCTTGATAATGGATAACCCCTTTATCGGACTTGACGTTGAGGCTCGCCAGCAGTTGCGCCAGCTATTGGAAAAACTTACCAATCTGCGCTCTATTCAAATCATATTGGTTTTAAGCAGAGCTTCTGATATACCAGACTTCATAACCCACGTGGTTGAAGTGAAAGATATGGTGGTTAAGCCAAAGAAGTCTCTTAATGATTATTTGAAATGTGCTGAGGCAGAACCACAGTCTGTGCTTAGCGAAGACATGAAAAACGCCATTCGCAAACTTCATGCAGATGATAAGTTGACT
>CAZPNJ010000060.1:5465-9526 GCA_964587765.1 uncultured Prevotella sp. | reverse complement strand
ACACTTCCTCTTCCTGCTCTTTATTTATAAAAGGTGTTATTTGGTAAACATTGCCTTCAACAGCCTGTTCAATGCTGTAAACTTCAGGCAAAGAGTCGCAGCCCAGTTGCTTATAAAAAAGGTCGTCAACTAAGTGACTAAATCTGAACAATCTAATTCCGTCAGCCGTACAAAAGATGCAGGGAATCTTACGCTCGTTGCAATATTCAGCCACTTTAACCACTTGTCTTCTCTCTAACGGAGCGCTGTTTACAATAGTGTTGCCAACAAAGCAATACGAGCCATTGATTGTAACAAAGCCGTCAATAAGGTGGCGCTCTTGAAGCTGACCAAGATTATTGATGATAGCCCAAGGGCGTCCCGTAGAAATGAAAATCTTTATTCCCTTATCGTGAGCCCGCTGCAACTCTTCAACGGCAGAGTCAGGGATACGATGCGTGTTGAAAGAAACGAGAGTTCCGTCAATATCAAAGAAAAGAGCCTTTATCATTTCTTATCAAGCTCAATTTCTATTTTGCCGATAAAGATGCCGCTCTTTCCGTTCTGGTCGTCAGGAACAAGCAGTCCGTCAAGGTTCTTAACGTATTTTAGTTGCTTGAAATAGGTGTGTGAATGACCACCAAGAACAATATCAATATCTTTTGAGCCGCTAATCATTTGCTCATCGTCAAAATCGTCGAGCATGTCCCAGCCCAAATGTGACAAACAAACAACCAAGTCGCATTTCTCCTCAGTTTTTAATTTATGAGCCACGTTGCGGGCAGCATCAACTGGGTTTAAGAATTTTATGCCCTCATAATTATGCTTGTCAACCAAGCCTTCAAGTTTTGGCGATAATCCGAAAACGCCAATCTTAACACCGTTGCGCTTGATTATCACGTAAGGCTTCACAAGATTCTCCAGAATTGTTCCCGTAAAATCATAATTGGCGCAGACTATCGGGAAGTTTGCCTTGCGAAATAATCGCGCCATATTTTCCAAACCAAAGTCAAACTCATGGTTGCCAATGGTGGCAGCATCATATTTCATAATATTCATCAGCCCTACCTCAACGTCGCCTTTATATAAGGTATAATAAGGAGAGCCCTGCGAGAAGTCGCCACTGTCAAAGAGCAACAGCTTAGGGTCGGCTTCGCGCTCTTTCTTTATCATCGCTACTCGGCGCAAATAGCCGCCACGCCCTGCCTTAAGCGTATCAAGCAGATTTTCGCTGAATGGGAAAATGCAGGAATGAGTGTCGTTTGTGTGCAGAATAGTCAACTGCTTATTCTTTGAAAATGCTGACACAACCAGCATCATCATTATAATTATAGAGATATTAAAACGTTTCATCACTTAATAACTTTTATACGGTTTTCAATCTTTGCGTCAACTTCCTGTCCTTTTTCATGCAGGGCACGGAAATAATCCATTATCAGAAATCTTACACTGCCTTTCTCTGAGGTGTTTATCACCTTGTTGGTGGCTTTCTTAAAGGCAGTCAGTCCGTCGTTGCCCTGCGCCAGATAGTCAAGCGTGGCAATGCGATAAGTTTTCTCTGACGCAATTTCCTCGCCATTAAGTTTCATCGACAGGAGTTTTCCATCGGGGCTAATCTCCATCTTAACGCCATGACTGATGCCCTGACCTCTTGTGTGAGCGATTTGTTTCATCAGTTCTATCAAGTCAGTACCGGTGAGTGAAAGAAAACAAATTTTGTTTTCAAAAGGCGCAATCTCAAGAATATCGCCGTAAGTTACTTCGCCTTTATTCAGCGCAGCGCGAATTCCACCTATATTATAAATAGCAATCTGAGGGTTTTCGCCATAGTGGCTGCCCGACCAAATTAGAATGTCTGCCAACAGATTTGAGAGCTCGCTCTCTGGCTTGTGCGCCATCATATATTTTGCCGAGCGACCCATTACCGGGCACATTATACTGTCAACTTTCACTTTGTAAGGCTTGATAAATTCAGCCGCCTTGACATCAGGCTCAGCATCAAAGGTTTTGTCTATCAATACGCGCTGGCGCTCAACCCAGCTAACTTGGTAATGCGAGGCGCACGAGATGATAGTCGCAGAGCAAATCAGCGCTATTGATACAGATTTTATTTGCGTTCTCATATTTATATGATTTAAGTTGTTTGTCTTTTATGTCTGCAAAGTTACACTTTTCTTGCGAATTAGTCAAGAGCATAGACTTAGCAAGTTATTTTTTCGTCTTTTGCTTTCAATTTGTAAGCAAGAATACTGCTTTTCGTTCAAAGCAATGGCAAAATACTAATTATAGAGCTTACGAATTATAGTTTCATAATGTCAAAAACCTAACGATTCATTTGCAAAAAGAAAGCGAAGCACCCCTTAGACGGCAATAAATACAACGCGTCGTTTTCAAAGTGTAAGTTTAATGGGCAATTAATTATATTTTTCAATTATTTATGCGGTGGAAAATTTCAGTTGGATTTTTATGCAAAAATAGTAACTAAAAAATGTTAAACAAAGAAGTGACTAATAATATTGTATATTACATTTGCAACAGAAAAATTCAAAAATAACAATCTAAAAGCTATAATTATGAAAAAGATTATCTTGGTTTCGGTTATGATGCTTTCAGCCATCACAAGTTTTGGTCGCGAGCATGTTAGTGCCACTGCAACCGTTGTAGCTGACACAATCTTCTATGCTGAGAATCTTAAAAATGTTCAATCTATCGAACAGGCAAGCTACTATCGTCTATTAAAGACTCAGGGAATGGGCGTCAACAAGAAAGACGTTTTTCAGGACTTCTATACAAACGGGACGTTAAAGGCTGAGGGCGGCTACAGCTATGTTGACCTTGGCAACGACAAGAACACTATCTTGAACGGCGACGTTACAACTTACTATAAGAATGGTAAAGAGAAATGGCACGGTCGCTTCGTTAACGGCAAGCGCGAGGGCTACTTTACTCTTCAAATGCGCGACGGCGGCGTTGCTACAATTGAATTTGTCAACGGCAACTCTCGCTACGACTACTTCGTTGTTACAAGCCCAGAGGGCGATATGCAGAAGCGCCCTGTTTCAGAGATTAAGCACCTGCTTAATTAATGGACAATGGACAATGGACAATGGAAAATTGACAATGGACAATGGGAAATTGGAAATTGACAATTGAAAAAGAATGAAAATTGACAAAAACAACTACTTACAATATATAAGCATAAAAATCTCTCTTAAATATAAAAGCAATTGGATGTAAAAACGGAAACGTGCAGCTCGTGAGAGTTGCACGTTTTTATTGGAATGGAATTTAAGAGAATTCTAAGGGAAGTTTAAGGGACAAATGACAATGAACAATTATTCCCTAACGGTCATCAACACGTGACAATGAACAATGGACAAAGAACTATATATTCAATTGCAATTCGACGGGGCAATGGTCACTGCCCATAATATTGGTGTGAATGACAGCATCAGCGATTTTGTCTTTCAGTCGGTCTGAGACAAGGAAATAGTCGATGCGCCAACCAGCGTTGCGCTGTCGTGCCTGAAAGCGGTAGCTCCACCACGAATAGGTTACCTGTTCGGGATATTTGTAGCGGAAAGAGTCGGTAAAGCCATCGGCGAGCAACTCGGTCATTTTGCAACGCTCCTCATCGGTGAAGCCAGCGCTGTGATGATTGCTGGCAGCATTTTTAATATCAAATTCCTGATGGGCAACGTTCAAATCGCCGCAAACTATTACAGGTTTCTTTGCGTCAAGAGCTTTCAAATATTTGTGAAAATCATCTTCCCACTTCATGCGGTAATCAAGGCGCAGCAGTCCGTCTTTAGAGTTTGGTGTGTAAACGCAGACGAGATAGAACTCTGCCATCTCAAGGGTTATTACCCTACCCTCGTGGTCGTGCTCGTCAATGCCCATGCCCATAGTTACGCTGAGCGGTTCGTGGCGGGTGTAAATGGCAGTGCCAGAATAGCCTTTCTTGTCGGCATAGTTCCAATACGACTTGTAGCCGGGGAACTGCAAATCGAGCTGTCCCTGCTGCATCTTTGTTTCTTGCAGGCAGAAGAAATCGGCGTTAAGTTGCTTAAAGCTGTCTTCAA
>CAZPNJ010000060.1:0-5455 GCA_964587765.1 uncultured Prevotella sp. | reverse complement strand
GCCGTTAACGTTCCATGAAATGAAAAGCATAGTAATAATAATTTATAATTGACAATGGATAATTGACAATGAACAATTATTCCCTAACGGTCGTCAATACGTTGCAATGGGCAATTGACAATTTGCCTGCTGTTACATTGCGATTTTCTTATAGCCAGAGACGAGGATTGGTGCGCCAAGGCTGTAAACGGTTTTGTTTACTACCACTTGGTCAATCAACACATAAAACTGCATCATGCCGTCGCTGACTTTATATGCAGCGCGAGGGGTCAGTATTACCATGCTGTTGTTTGCGGCATAAAGCATGTTTGCGAACGAGATTTTCACTTCGCTGTTGGCTGTGTCGCTTGTTGCGGTAAAGGTTTCACTCTGTCGCAACGGCATGGTGTTAAAGGCGTAATACGATTCTGTGCCGATATAATACGGCATAATCATGGTCTTGTATGGGTTGCTGCTGAGCGCAGCCACTGTCTCAATATCTTTGGTGTTTGTCAGCAGTTTGCTGAGCAGTGCATAGGGAAAATCATTCACCACCAGCGACGAGTCGCCATAGTTCAGTTTCCAGGTTACGGCAGCAGAATCGAGTTTGCTTGTTGACTGGTTGTTTATATAAGCCCAGCCAGAATAGTTGCCAGTAGCATCCATCATCTGGGTTCTCTTTTGTGCGTCGGTGAGCACTTGATAGGTTACGTTGTCGTCATTGTCGAGGCAAGAGGTCAGCGCCATTGCCGCAAAGCAAGCGGCGAGAATAGATTTTATTTTCATAATCGTTTTCTTTACGAGGATTGATTATATTTCGCTATTATTTTTTTAACCGGTCAGTTTAGACAATCTTTCAGTTTAGAAAGTTCGTCAGTTTAGACTCTTTTGGATTCTCCACGCAGCAGGCTCATGAATTCTTCACGTGTGGCAGCTTCTTCGTCAAAGACGCCGCTGATGGCTGAAGTGGTTGTTATAGAGTCTGATTTTTCCACGCCACGCATCTGCATGCACATGTGCTTGGCTTCAATCACCACCATTACTCCCAGTGGGTGCAGTGTTTCCTGTATGCAGCTTTTAATGTCTTCGGTGAGTCGCTCCTGCACTTGCAGTCGGTGGCTGTAAATGTCCACCACTCTGGCTATTTTAGACAGTCCAGTAATATAGCCGTTTGGAATATAGCCAACGTGAACTTTGCCATAGAAAGGCAGCATGTGGTGCTCGCACATTGAGTAGAAGTCAATGTCTTTTACGATTACCATGTTGTGGTATTCTTCGTGAAAGAGTGCGTCGGTTAGCACTTTGTGTGGGTCTTGCGTGTAGCCACGGGTAAGTATTTGCATGGCTTTAGCAACGCGCATTGGTGTTTTCAACAGTCCCTCACGGTCCGGGGTTTCGCCCAACAGTGCGAGAATGTCTTTATAGTGAGCGGCGAGTTCATCTAAGCCGTTGCGAAATTCTACTTCTGGATTCATTTGAGAGTTTTAAATTTTTGAGTTGTTGGCTGCGCCAATTATGAATTATGATTTATGCATTGTGAAATGTGCATTGTACATTGCTCAATACTGCACAGATATTTTTCCTTTTACTATGCAGGCCTGTTTGTAGCCGAGGTCGCGCACTTTTTGCAGCATGGCGCGAGCTTCTTCGTAAGTGCGATAGTTGCCCACTCGGCAAATCCATCGTGGCGAGTAGAAGTGCACGTAGATGGGTTCGGTTGGGAAATGTGCTTTTACGTTACTGCCGATGTTTTCGGCTTTTTGTCGGTCTTTGCGCGAGTTTCCGCCAGCGAACACCTGTACTCTGTAGCCGTTAACCTTGTAGCTGTGGCGCATCACTTTTTTGTGCATTTCCACGGTTGGTGCAGCTTCTTCAGTGTTGTCGGTGCTTTGTGTGGTTACGGGTGTTTTTTCTGCGGCTACCTTGTGGTGCTCCTCACTTGTTTTGTGGCGCTCGTCAGCAGCCGTATTGGTTTTGCTTGTTTTTTCTGCGGAGTTTTTTGTGGCAGTGGGCTTTGCGGTGGTTGCGGTTTTAGCCACTGCTGTGGCGCGCTTTGTGTTGTTGACTAGTGCGTCTATTTCTTTTGATTGCGTGACGGTTACGGTGCCTTTTCCGCCCGATGGCGACTGCACATGGTCAAGATACGTCTGGGCCTCCGTGGGGAGGCTCAGACATATAGTGATTATCGATGTTGTGATTATTCTTTTCATTTTCGATTTACTTCTTCCAAGCGTCGATGATGCCCTTGAAGTCAGCAGCCTTGAGTGAAGCGCCGCCGATGAGTCCACCGTCAATGTCAGGCTTTGCGAAGAGTTCAGGAGCATTGCTTGCCTTGCAGCTACCACCGTAGAGGATAGTTGTGTCTTCAGCTACCTGCTCGCCGTACTTTTCAGCAACAGTCTTGCGAATGTAAGCCAGCATGTCTTCAGCCTGCTCAGCTGTAGCGGTCTTGCCTGTGCCGATAGCCCAGATTGGTTCGTAAGCCAATACTATGTTTTTCCACTCTTCAGCTGTGAGGTTGTAAACGCTGCCTTCGAGTTCTGCCTTTACTACAGCTTCATGCTTGTTAGCCTCACGCTCTTCAAGCGTTTCGCCAATGCAGAAGATGACTTTCAAGCCGTTAGCCAGTGCAAGCTGAACTTTTTCTTTAAGTATTTCTGGTGTTTCGTTGTAGTACTGACGACGCTCTGAGTGACCCAGAATTACGTACTGTGCGCCAGTTGACTTTACCATTGCTGCAGACACTTCGCCTGTGTAAGCGCCCTTTTCCTTGTCAGCGCAGTTTTCAGCACCCAGTGCTACTACGTTCTGGTCGAGTTCCTGTGCTACTGAAGCCAAGTGAATGAAAGGTGTGCAGATGATTACTCCGCAGTTTGGTTTTTCAGCTTTCAGTGACTCGTTGATTTCTTTTGCCAGGGCAACGCCCTCTTGCAGGTTCATGTTCATTTTCCAGTTGCCTGCTACGATTTTCTTTCTCATTGTTATTGTTATTTATTTTGTTTGAATGAAATATTCGACTCCAAGCCCACAGGCGGTCGGCCAACGTGAGCATGAAAAGCGGCAGCAAGAACCACAATACTATTTCTACTATTCGGCTCGACACGCCGTTGGCCTGCTGCTCTCCAAACGGCTGCTCGCCGAGGGGTTTGTCTTGTAACTTATTGGCAGGCAGTGCGTTGTGACTCCATTTTGCTATTACCGTGCCGTCTTTCAGCAACAGCAGTCCGGGGTTGCTTCTGATGATGGTGCGCAGCGTGGTGAAATCGGTGGCGCAGAATGGGTATTCGGCTCCCGTAAGGTCAACCCACCGTGCTATCTGCCGTGGCGTGGCCGCCGTGAGGCAGTAGAATGGATAGTTCCATTTGCGGGCGTATTCATAAATGGCGTCAATGTCGCCGAAGTTGCTGTCGTCAGCGTCAGCCACGTTTGGTGCTACAAGCAGGAATGTGTAGCCTTTCCGTGTCAACACGTCTTCGGTTATGTCGTCGCCCTGCTGCGTTTCTATGCTGAAGTCGTGAATCTCAGGCTGATAGCCTGGACTAACGAGCGTCGTCTTGCTGTCGATGAAGTGCCACGTTGTGTCGGGATAGTTTTCGAGCGTGAACTGCTGTTGGCGGCCGTCTTTTTCAAGCATGAACGTGGTTTCGTATTCGGGCCACGGCTCGCCCTCGGGTATTTGCATGGCCTGCCACAGGTTTTGCCCCACGTGGTACGGGCGAAAGTCGAACATTGGCAGGTCGTACAGGCTGTAGGCACTCAGCCCCAACACAAACAGTATGGTGTAGTTTACGGCTATCCACTGATTGGTCGGCGAAATGAAGCGCACCATCTTCCTTGGCCACTTTGCCACCACTACGGCACACGCCAGCAGCACTATGTTTTTCAGCAGCGTCTGCCCGTTGGTCAGGTGAATGGCATCGCCGAAACAACCGCAGTCTTTCACGGGGTCGGCTGCATAAATCCATACGGTTACAAGGGTCATCATCGCCATCAGCACCAGAGTCATGCGCGAGGCCAGTCGTCGCCTTATGGCAAGAAACAGGAATATGCCCAGTGCGAACTCCGTGGCCGCCAGCGCTATCGCCGCCGCCAGCACCGTCCATTCGGGCAACACGCCTGCCAATCCTACGGCCATCAGGTAATCGCCGAACTTATATTGTGTACCCAGCGGGTCTATCGCCTTTACGAAGCCTGAGAATATCAGCGTCAGCGACAGCACTACCCTGCCGGCGTTAACCAGCCATGCTTTCAGCGGTTCGATTTTTGCCTGTGACTTTTCCAATTCGCTTTGCTTGCTGTTTTTATTCACTGAGCCTAATAGCGCCAAACACGGCGTAGTTCATCATATCCATGAATTGCGACTCAACGCCCTCGCTGACGGCCGTCTGGCCGTCGTTGGCGAGTATTTCTTTCACGCGCAGCACTCTACCTAATATAAAGTCAGTGTAACTGCTAACGTACATCGAGCGCCACGCCTCATTGTAGTCGTGATTCTTTTTCAACATCAGCTTCAGCGAGCAGCCGGCGTGCTTATCGTAGAGTTTCATCACCTCCGATTCGGTGACGTCCATTTCCACCGTGTCACCTTTCTCTATCTGTATCATTGCTACTAGACAGTAGTTTATAATGCCCACGAACTCTGGACGCATACCCTCGTCAACCATCGCCACGCCCTCGGTTTCGAGCGTACGAATGCGCTTTGCCTTTATATATATTTGGTCGGCAACCGTCTTCAGCCTCCACACGCGCCACGATGCACCATAGTCGTGAAGTTTCAAGTCGAAGAGACTTCTGCACTCCTGCATCACCTCCTTAAATTGCCTTTCCGTATCTTTCTTTTCCATATTGCCTGTTTAATTCATTGCAAAGTTACGATTTTTTGGCGGAAAAACAAACTTTTACAAGGCTATTTTGAGTACAAAACACAAAAATAGTAAAATAAAACGCTAAATAACTGAGCAGAATTACCAAGAATAAAAGTAAATTCGTTTCACAAATTAACACCCTCATCCCGATACCCGAAAAGCGTAACAGCGTAATGAACATTACAAAAAATGTGGGTCATACACATGAAAAACAAGTATTGAAGAAGAAATTTATTATTATATATAATAAAAATTTGCATTCTCTCTGCGAACACATACACCCTTTCAGTTTTTTTTGCAATGTTCGTTACACTGTAATGGTATCGACGAGGCAGCAAAAACCATTATGAATAATTTTACTAAGATATTTACAGTTTTGTTTGGCAGTTTCGCAGAAAATTAGCACCTTTGTAAATAAATAAACAACACATAGTCCTGCCTGTCATTATCCGTAGCCTCCCCTGAGAGTATAGTCTCTCCTAAGAATAGCGCCGCGACGACGCAGTTTCAAATTCCTTTTCCATATTTAATACATTTTAATGCGCACGCCGCACCATAATGAGCCAAAACTTCGTATCTTTGCCACTTGGATTAACGAAACGGGAGCAATC
>CAZPNJ010000059.1:3841-9538 GCA_964587765.1 uncultured Prevotella sp. | reverse complement strand
CGGCCGCACAAATGAGAACGACCGTGCAAAGAGCCAGTTCTATGAAGGACGTATGATGGAGGCTCGCCTTTGGTATAGTGCCCTTACGGGTAATTTAGTCGGTACCACCTATGGAAGCAAACGACTGACTGGCTATGAGATGGGACTCGTAGATTATTATCCGATGAATGAAGGATCGGGCAACTATGCTCTCGATAAGACACAAGGTGCCAATGCTATATTAAATGGCGCAACATGGGCAATGCCGCATGGACTGTCTCTGCATGTTGATTGGAATGATCGTGGGTTACCTCTTAACCAAAATGCTATAAGTCGTACGGCCGAACAGGACTATACGCTGATGTTCTGGTTTAAAACAGACGCTGAGGGTCGTGGTGTGTTGCTATCAAACGGTGCGGGACGCAGAAACGATATTGGTGCGGAAAACCAATACTGCATAGCCTTTGAGGCGGAAAAACTGATGTATCGAACTCATGGTATGGCTGTAGAGGTGCCTGGCGATTGGAGCGATGGTAAGTGGCATCACTATGCAATGACAGTGAATCGTTCTAACAATGTCGCTAACATTTATATAGATGAGACATTGCGCAGTTCTTTTACGGCTGATAGCTTAGGTGGCATTAGTGGCGGATATCCATTAATTGGCGCAGCGCGCTATGATGAATTGCAGCAAGATGGACAAATCGCAACCATTGACACGAGAAATTGGTTGAAAGGTAATATTGATGAGTTGTGTCTGTTTGCGCAGGCTCTTCCGCCAACGCTTATAAATAGTTATTCCACAAAGAGTCCTAATGGTGATGAGGCTGGTTTGCTCACTTACCTAAGTTTCGACCGTCAAGAGCGCCAAAAGGACAATAGCATAGAATTGGTTGCTTATCCATATAGCAAGAGATTGTATCTCGATGATAATGGTGAAATAAGATATCAACTTGACTCGCTGACGCAGCAAACTACCTCAATTCCAGTGCGTGATTATCTTTTTGACATAAGCATAGATGACGTTATGCAGCACATTGACGCCACACAGTCTGCTCCGGTAGTGCCATACGAGGAATTGAAGAATCTGAACTTCAGTTTCGTAGGTCAGGGCAATAAGGTGATGGTTAACGTAAATGAGCCTGCGACACGTATAAATCGTCGCAATATATACGTAACGTTGCGTAATGTGGAAGACAAACGAGGAAACTCTATGTCTTCGCCTGTTACGGCTTGCTTCTATGTAAGAAAGAGCCATTTAAATTGGATTGAACAGCGCATGACTGAAACCATACGTCCTGATAATGATAACAATAACAAACTGTTATTCACATTGCTTAATCAAGACGCTATCGCTCACACATACACCATCGATAATTGTCCGAAGTGGTTAACGTTGAACAGTTATAGTGATGTGGTAGGTCCACAGGACTTTGTCTTTATTGAAGCAACGGTTAATAAGAATTTGAACGTGGGTTCCTACGATGAAATTCTATACTTGACCGATGAGGACGGCATAAGCGAGCCGCTATATCTGAACCTGACCGTTGAAGGTGACCAACCAGAATGGGCGTACTCTATAAACACCGAGTTGTTACAGAACTCTATGAACGTGGTCGGTAAAGTGTTGATAGGAGATGAGATAGATATTGATTCGCGTGATATCGTAGGTGTGTTTGACTCCGATAACCAGTGTCATGGCACAGCCAACATCTCTTACTCTGCGCAGACAGGTGAAAGTAACTTGTATCTAACAATTTATGATAACCAAGTGAGTGGTCGTCAGTTATATTTCAAACTGTGGCAGTATAGTACTGGTCGTGAACTGTTACTAACACCTAATTTGGAATTCACGTTCCAAAAGGGGTCTGTGCTTGGTACTGAAACGCCTGTTCTCTTCGTTGGAAGTAGCAAATATGTGCAGAATTTCCAGCTGAAACAGGGTTGGAACTGGGTGTCTTTCAACGTGGTAAACGAAAAACTATTCAATCTGAATACGTTGCTTGATGGCTTGCCATGGAAAAACGGAGACATTCTTAGCGATATGAACAGCGACCTAACATTGGTATATCAAAATGGACACTGGTTGGCAACGGATAATGTCTTAACTGTGCGACTATCTGCAAAGAAGGCGTATGCGGTAAAAGTACAGAAAGACGTGAAATTCCCCATAGCTGGAGCCATTATCAAGGCGGAAGATGCTCGAACCATAAGTTTGCGCCAAGGCTGGAATGGCATGGGCTATACTCCGATGTTGAACCTGCCGATAGAGACAGCCATGAGTGACTACTACGATAAGGCAAGCGTTGGCGATGTAATAAAGAGCCATGACGAGTTTGCTTACTTCACCAAAAGTGGTGGAGTGGGGCGTTGGCGTGGTAGTCTTCAGTACATGAAACCTGGTGAGGGGTACATGTTACTGCGCAAGGCTGGCACAGATGCTTCGTTCCGTTATCCGTATTACGAACCCGGTAGCATCTTTATTGATGAGGCTTCATCTTCAGCAAAAAGCGAGGTTGCGTCAGCGCAGTTGCGTCAGCGTGCTACAATGTCGCTGTCAGCTATAGTGCGTGGTGTAGAGCTGCAGGAAGGCGATTGTCTTGTAGCATATGCAGATGGTGATGTGTGCGGAAAGGCTGAGGCAACCGACAGTAACTTCTATATGAGTATAGGTGGTCAACAACGTAAAGCTATATGGTTCGCGATAGAACGCGATGATGACATCGTGGCAAGTACGGGGACTGTATTCTACTTCCAAGCTAACGCTATTGTAGGTTCGCCCGACAAGCCTACCGTCATTGACTTTGTACGCACTGGCGAAGAAAATGGTCGTTGGTACACGATGAGTGGCGTTCCTTTGGCAGGTAAACCTTCGCTCAAGGGTGTGTATATATATAATGGTAAGAAAATTGTTATAAAGTAAATCGCAATGAAAAATAATATTCTATATGTATCAGTCATCATGCTGGCAAGCCTCTTGTTTGGGGCTTGCGGCAGTGATGATGAAAGTAATAACAAGAACAATTCAACAACTTACTTTTCTACAGAAGTCGCTGAAACTCCTAAGTGGCAGGTTGATTGGACCTCAAACGACCTATGCCCTGATTGGCAAGAACCTAATTCTGCCAACTTTGAAAAATGGTCGATTCTGTTGGTGCAGATTGAAGAAGCCTTACAATCATATATGAGTTATGATGACAAGATGGCTTTGTATGTAGGGGAAGAACTACGTGGACTTGCTTCACCAGCGTATGTTATCGCAAAGGATAGTGACTCTGATGGGCTGGAACATCTGTTCTTGATGAAGGTGTTTGGTAATGAGTCTGCGCAGCAGGTGCTGAACGTCACGTTAAAATATTATTGTAGTAATTTGCGTCAGGTATTTTCGCGCACAGCTCAAATCAGCTATAGCTTAGATGAAGACTATGGCATAAATACGCCACTTGTACCTCAGTTTACATTGGGCTCATCAAAGTATCCGATATCGGGAACCATAAATCTAACGACCATTGCGCTGATGTTGAAAGACATACAACCTGCGCAAGGTGATATCGTGGCAGCCTTTGTTGGTGACGAGTGTCGTGGGGTATATGAATTTGATGGTCAGTTGCTCGGTTCGTCTTCGCATATGACAGTTTATGAACGACAGATGGGCGAGACTGTTACGTTAAAGTTTTACCTAGCATCCACAAAAAGAATCTTTACTTTCACGAACACATTGCAATTATGAATAAGACTTTTCTATATGCGATGGCTTTTATCGTCATCACCATTACAAGTTGCGCATCTGATGATGAAACTATGCAAACTACGAAGAGGCGACCTCTGACAATATCGGTGGTAGAGCTTCCCATGTCTGTCGATGGTGAAGATAATAATACTCGTACTGCCGTTATAACAACATCGTCGCTAAACTCGTTTGTAATGGATTATCAGTACAATGGAACCAATCATGGTAATATGACAGCAACGTTAGATGTCAATGGAAAATGGGGTTGTGATAACTATTGGCCAGATATAGATGACGTTGTCTATTGGTATGCTCATACCGATGGAACGTTTCAAAATGAATCTACGCCATATCTAAGTTACACCGTTGACGAGAACTCATCATTTCAGAAAGACCTGCTCGTGGCTACAAATTATGGTACATATAGTGACAAGAACGGCAAACTGTCTTTCACGTTTGACCATGCTTGCACGGCAGTGCGCATATATATGAAAAAAGCAAAGAACATTAGTGATTATACACTACAAGTTAGTGAAGTGCAACTCTGCAATATAAAGAAGAGTGGTAATTATATGTTAGGCAGTAAGTCGTGGTCATCAGTTACTACCGATGCGAATTTCACGCTCTATTCAGGTTCGGTAAAAACTCTTGGTTCAGACAGCTATGAGGCGCTTGACGACTCTGATAGCCCGTACATATTTCTTATTCCGCAATCGCTAACTGCATGGAACGTTAGTAGTAACACAGGTGGGGCATATGTTAAGATTAGTTGTGTTATAACTAATGTCTCAAATACTGTATATAGCGGAGTGGCATACATTCCTTTGGCTACGACTCTTATGCAGGGCTATTGCCACGATGTGAAAATAAATATTGGAAAGAACTCGTTGCTTGCCAGCGACGGTACTAAAATCATACAATGATGACCATGAAGCGAATATACGTAAATCCACAGATGCAAGTGGTACGGTTACCCGTTCTTTTGATGGTGCTTGCAAATTCAATCAGCGTTAACGATTATAATGGTGGCGATGACATATATGTCGGTGATATAGATGATGAATAAATGAGATTGCTATATTGATAGCTTACCAAAAATACAATCGGGTGAGTTTTTGTTAGATACAAGAAAGGTGAGCAGCTATTGCTGCCCACCTTTCTTATATATTGTTCTACAAGTAGAGCTGTTCTTGCAATTGTTATTATTGCTCAGCTTCATCGCTCCAATCCTCCTTTGTGCGGCGGATGTAAGAACGATAACGAACCTTAGCCATGCGCTCTGCCTCAGCGTAAAGTTCCTCAGCCTCAGTTGGGAATGCCTTAGCTACGCTGTTGTAACGAACCTCGTGGTCAAGGAAGTCGCGGAACATTGTCCAGTCTGGCTCCTTAGAGTCCATAGTGAATGGGTTCTTGCCCTCAGCAATAAGCGCTGGGTTGAAACGCCACAAGTGCCAGTAGCCACACTTAACGGCACGAGCTTCCTCTGCCTGTGAACGACCCATGCCACCCTTAATCTTCAGACCGTGGTTGATACATGGAGCGTAAGCGATAACTACTGAAGGACCCTTGTAAGCCTCAGCCTCGCGAATGGCCTTCAAGCATTGTGCGTGGTCAGCGCCCATGGCAATCTGAGCTACATATACATAACCATATGTGGTAGCCATAAGTCCAAGGTCTTTCTTGCGAATGCGCTTGCCACGAGCAGCGAATTGAGCTATAGCGCCAAGAGGTGTTGACTTAGAAGACTGACCACCAGTGTTAGAGTAAACCTCAGTATCGAGTACGAGAATGTTTACGTCCTCGCCTGTTGAGATAACGTGGTCTAGACCTCCGTAGCCGATGTCATAAGAAGCACCATCACCACCGATAATCCATTGTGAACGCTTTACCAAGTAATGGTCAAGTGTCTGCAATTCCTTGCAAACAGGACAACCCTTAGCTGCGCTTTCAGCAATCAGTGGTTTCAGTTTTGCTGCTGCTGCCTTAGA
>CAZPNJ010000059.1:0-3831 GCA_964587765.1 uncultured Prevotella sp. | reverse complement strand
GTCAAGCCACGGTTGAGCGGCTGCCTTTTATTCAGCGCTTGTCTTCTCGCTTTCAATCATCTGTTTCAACAGCATGGTGATGCGGCTCTTCATCTTCTTGTTACCAAGAGCCATACCAAGACCGAACTCGCAGAAGTCCTCGAACAATGAGTTGTCGAAGGCTGGGCCTTGACCCTTAGCGTTGGTGCAGTATGGAGTAGATGGCTCAGAAGCTGAGTAGATAGAAGAACAACCTGTTGCGTTGGCTACCATCTCACGGTCACCGAAGAGCTGAGAGATGAGCTTAACGTAAGGAGTCTCACCACAACCAGAGCATGCGCCAGAGAACTCAAACAATGGCTGTGCGAACTGAGAGTTCTTTGCACTCTGCTTGACGTCAACAAGGTCTTGCTTGCTGGTAACCTTCTTAACGAGGTACTCCCAACGTGCTGCCTCATCGTTAGCAGCCTGTTCGCCTGCAACGAATGGAACCATGGTAAGAGCCTTGCCTGTCTTTGGATTGCCTGGACAAACGTCAGCACAGTTGCCACAGCCTAAGCAGTCGAGAACGCTGGTTTCGATAACGAAGTGCATACCCTTCATTGCTGCAGGAGCCTTCATCTCGATGGTCTTGCCACCCATAGCCTCGAAGCCCTTGTTTTCTTCGTCGGTCAATACGAATGGACGAATAGCTGCGTGAGGACAAACGTAAGCACACTGGTTACACTGAATACAGTTGTCGATGTTCCACTCAGGAACGAAAGCCTCAACGCCACGCTTCTCGAAAGCAGCTGTGCCGTTCTGCCAAGTTCCGTCAACGGTGTCGTGTTTAACGAAATCAGAAACCTTCAGCAAGTCACCTGCCTGAGCGTTCATTGGACGAACGATTTCTTTGATGAATGCTGGAGCGTTGTCAACCTTCTCTTCGTCGTCGGCGAGGTTTGCCCATGCCGGATCAACAGCAAGTTGCTTGTATTCGCCACCGCGGTCAACAGCTGCATAGTTCATATTGACAACATCTTCACCCTTCTTTCCGTATGACTTCACGATGAACTTCTTCATCTGCTCAACGGCCAAGTCAACTGGGATAACCTCAGTGATGCGGAAGAATGCACTCTGAAGAATGGTGTTTGTGCGGTTGCCAAGACCAATCTCCTGAGCAATCTTTGTTGCGTTTATTGTGTAAACGGTGATATTGTTCTTTGCGAAGTAGCGCTTAACCTTGTTAGGCATGAAGTCGATAAGTTCCTGTCCCTCGAATATGGTGTTCAGAAGGAATGTACCGTTCTTACGCAAGCCACGAGTAACATCGTACATGTGTAGATAAGCCTGTACGTGGCAGGCCACGAAGTTAGGCGTATTTACCTGATATGTAGAATGGATAGGGCTATCGCCAAAACGCAGGTGAGAACATGTGAAACCACCAGACTTCTTTGAGTCGTAAGAGAAGTATGCCTGGCAGTGCTTGTTGGTGTTGTCACCGATAATCTTAACAGAGTTCTTGTTAGCACCTACAGTACCGTCTGCGCCAAGACCATAGAACTTAGCCTCGAACAAATCGTCGCCACCCATAGGAATTTCCTCTACTGCTGGGAGTGATGTGAATGTTACATCGTCCTGAATACCAACGGTGAAATGATTCTTTGGCTCTGGCAACTCAAGGTTGTTGAACACTGAGATAATCTTCGCTGGTGTGGTGTCAGAAGAACCAAGTCCATAACGACCACCAACGATGAGAGGCTTGTTCTCTACATCGTAGAATGCGCTCTTAACGTCAAGGTATAGTGGCTCGCCCTCTGCGCCTGGCTCCTTAGTGCGGTCAAGCACAGCGATGCGCTTAACAGTCTTTGGAACGGCAGCCAACAGGTGCTTAACAGAGAATGGACGATACAGGTGAACTGCAACCATACCAACCTTCTTGCCCTGCTTTGTCAGATAGTCGATTGCCTCGCGAGCAGCCTCAGTGGCTGAACCCATAAGAATGATGATGTTCTCAGCGTCCTTTGCTCCATAGTAATCGAAGAGGTGATATTCACGACCAGTGATTTCTGAAATCTTGCCCAGATAGTGCTCTACTACC
Source organism: uncultured Prevotella sp. (assembly GCA_964587765.1). GTDB lineage: Bacteria > Bacteroidota > Bacteroidia > Bacteroidales > Bacteroidaceae > Prevotella. Next base: position 1,772 of record CAZPNJ010000059.1, on the reverse strand, counting down.
TCAGGAACCTTGTCGTAGTAAGCGTTGCTTGCCTCACGATGTGTGAAGAATGTCTCTGGGTTCTCAGCTGTACCACGTGTTACAGGACGCTCTGGAGAGAGTGCTCTGTCGCGGAAGTTCTTAACGTCAGCTTCATCAAGCAATGGACGTATGTCTTCCATGTCCATCTCTTCAATCTTGTGATATTCGTGAGATGTGCGGAAACCGTCAAAGAAGTTGATGAATGGAACGTGTGTCTTCAGTGTAGCCAAGTGAGGAACGGCTGTAAGGTCCATAACTTCTTGCACTGAACCAGAACAGAACATAGCGAAACCTGTCTGACGACAAGCCATAACGTCTGAGTGGTCACCGAAGATACAAAGTGAGTGTGATGCCAATGTACGAGCTGAAACGTCGAATACGCATGGTAGCAATTCGCCTGCAATCTTGTACATATTAGGAATCATCAGCAACAGACCCTGTGAAGCAGTGAACGTCGTTGTGAGCGCACCAGCCTGCAGTGAACCGTGTACTGCACCTGCAGCACCACCTTCTGACTGCATTTCTTGAACTGACACTTTCTGACCGAAGAGGTTGATTCTGCTCTTTGCGGCCCAGTCGTCAACATGCTCCGCCATTGGAGAAGACGGAGTGATAGGGTAAATAGCGGCAACCTCAGTAAACATATAGCTTACGTGAGCGGCAGCTTGGTTACCATCACATGTGATAAACTTTTTTTCTTTTGCCATTGTATAAAATATTAAATGTTATTGTACGTTATGTTTATTTCTAATTAAACAACTCCTAATTCAAAACTCAAAACTCCTACATTCAATATAGGAATCCGAACAGCCAAAGCGGAATCTTGTTGCCTTGTCCCACCTCGGTGTTGTATCTTGCGTAGATGTAGTCATCGCTATAGCGCTGTTGGGCATCTCGCTTGGCGTCTCTGACCTTCAGCTTTATGTTGCCGTCTATGGTGTAGAACTTCTCGTGGTTAGTTTGGCTAACCTTGTGGCTCTTCCATAGCTGGTTTACGATAAAGGTTTCCATAAGGTCCTGGCGCTTTACTTGAATAGGGTAGATGGCATACATCAAGTTGGGATTGTGCATCATCACCTTTGACGGCTTCTTGGGATATTCCTCGCCAACAGGGTAGATGATGTTTATAAGCCTTGCGTCGGCAAGGTCTTTTATATAGTTCATAACCGTTGCCCTTGAGGTCTCTATCTCTTCTGCCATCTTGCTGATGTTTGGTGCGTGAGGCCCTTCAACGGCGAGGCTATAAAACAACTTCTTTATCTTTGTTAGATATTTCAGTTCTATTTGTTTCAGCAACAGAATATCCACTTCTGTCATCATGTTCATAGTCTTCAGCAAATTCTCTGAATAGTTTCTATGCTCTAAGAAGAAAGGGTAGAAACCATGGTGGATATAGTCTTGGAAGTATTCTTTAGGGCTTACTATCGGCAATATCTCTTTAACTATGTGCTCGTGATTGTTTATGATTTCGTCAAGAGTATAAGAATTTAGATTATTGCCTGTCTTTAGGTTAATGAACTCTCTAAACGAGAAACCTCTCAGGTTATAGCTTTTTACAATGCCGTTCAGTTCGGGGTTTTCTTCTTTCAGTCTCATTACGCTTGATCCCGTGAAAACTATTTTCAGTTGTGGGTATCGGTCGTAACACATTCTCAGCTCTTTGCTCCAGTTGGGCTGCTTAAACACTTGGTCTATAAGCAATACTTTTCCGCCTGCTTCTACGAAATCTCCTGCGAAGTCAGCCAAGCCAA
>CAZPNJ010000058.1:9323-10121 GCA_964587765.1 uncultured Prevotella sp. | reverse complement strand
GCTCTGGGCACCGCTGTTGTCACAGATAAATGAGTTTAAGGCTTGGTATCCGGGTTTGAGAAAGGGCACAACCGACACGACTTTCGTAATGCCTTCGGACCAAAGCAAACTTGACAGCCTTAAACAAGCTGACTGGATGACTGCTCATCAGACACAGACTGAGTTTGAATACCCTGACAGTACATTGTCGTTGACTTTCTATCATAAACTGGCAAAGATAACAGTTAAGATAGACAGCATACAAGACCAATACAAACAGTCGTCAGACTCTCACGATGAGTATTTGCATTCGCCAGTGTTTACGCTTACGACAAATCCTAATGTGGGAAGTGACAGCGTTGCTATCAAAGACAATGCATCGTTAATAAAGGGATACGTTTATGACGACACTGACCTTGATGGCAAGGTGGTGCTTGGTGTTGGCGACAGCATTACTGCGATAGTATTGCCTGGTACATATAACGATAGCGACACATTGGTAAGATTTTACATCGACAACGATTTGCTCGTGACTTATGTGCCAAATGTATTCACCACCACAGGACTAAGGGCTGGCGATGATTACAAGATAAAGATTATCGTGGGTAAGGAAACTATCAAAATTAAGTCTGTTACCATTAAGGAATGGGACGGAACAGACATTGAGTACAACAATCATAGAGCAGAGGAGGAATAAAGTATGAAAAACTTGAAATACATTTTACTAATGATGGGCGTTGCCCTCTTTGCGGCTTGTTCTTCCGAGGAAGATGAGGTTAAAGCCCCTGTAATAGACTTGACCGATGCTCCGATTGTTAT
>CAZPNJ010000058.1:8673-9313 GCA_964587765.1 uncultured Prevotella sp. | reverse complement strand
GTTAACAGCCACAGCACTCGTGCTGGTTATTCTGATGATAACAGTTTGCATCAAAGCACTTTCGGCTTGTTCCTCACCACTGTCGGCAATAACAAGTTTGATCTGCATGCTGCCAGATATCAAGCTTACAACTTAGAGTTTAAGTATCTGTATGGCAGCAATGAATGGGTAACTACAAGTGGTATGCAGTTGCTTTGGAAGAGCACAACGTCTAAAGTAAAGTATTACGCATATATGCCATTTGACACTTTGGCAATAAAGGCTGACTCTACTGCCAATAAGGCTTATCCTGTAAGAATAAGGCATAACCAAGCTTCTTCAACAGACAGCGTGTTGGCAAGCGATTACTTGTACGCTCCATTAGACTCTGCTCTCGGAAGTGACGATAACGGACAGATTAGCATTGAGTTCCAGCATATAATGTCGAAGTTTGAGTTGCTCGTGACAAAGGGTACTGAAGTAGAGAGATACAACGTTGACTCTATATTCCTTGACACTTGCGTAGCGTTGACTTCAACCTACGATTTGATTGACAGCACGTTGAACAATGCTACGGATATGGGAGCGCAAGACAGTTCTATCAAGTTCTATGACAACTCTGACGTGAAAAGAGCTGCGGGAGAGTTAGGTACTGCTGATA
>CAZPNJ010000058.1:430-8663 GCA_964587765.1 uncultured Prevotella sp. | reverse complement strand
ATAGTCTTACCTCAGACGTTTGTAATGCGAATAAAGTTTCATATTAGTAATGGTAAGGTGTATGTTTATCAGGCAACAGCTCCATTTACATTTGAACCAGGATATAAGTATGTGCTTCCGTTGAAGATTAGCCGTGATGTTGTTGAACCAGGTATCATAACGGCTACAGCATGGAATACTGTCATTGTTTCGGAAGAACTTGAAACTGAATAAATCCAATTGAATATGAAAAAGAAATATATTATATCGGCAATGGCTTTTGCAATGGCTGTGGTTGCATGCCAAAGCGATGATTATAGTGGCATTGACGTTCAGGAACTTTTAGGTAATCCTGTTGATGTAGTGGCCGACATATATAGCGGACAACAGAAAACTCGTGTGAACACAACGGGTACTGGTGACGTTTGGTCTGATGGAGATACTCTTTTCTTGCAGAACACTTCAACTAATGCCGTTACGCTTCATGGTAAGGATAAGGGCATGTATGTGTATAAGAGCAGCGACAATAAGTGGCACCCTATAATCAACTCCACATTTAAAAGATATGTGGTTTGGTGCGATAGCGACCATATTGCAAACTCCTTTGAGGCTTACTTCCCTTGTTTGCCCGGAGTTACTACTACGTCGTTCACAGGTTTTACCCTTCCGCAAGACCAGACTTCTGACATAAAGATACGTCATAGCGATTATATGACAGCAGACACAACAGAAGTAAAGGGCGATAGTGGCAGAGCTGCCTTGACGTTCTATCACCAGTTGTGTAAGGTTACTGCGCAGATAACTACTTACAATAACAACTTTAAGGATACCATTCCTTATTTCGATACTGTTCAGTTCTTTTTGCCCGATGCAACAGGTACAACCACACTTACTACGGATAGTGGCAAGACCATTACAATGCCTTCTGACGGCTATGTTTATGGCTTGATTAACAACGACTCTGTAAACGGACATCACACTTACACTGCTTTGCTTGCACCAGGTAAATATGATGTAAATTCTGACCATTTCAAGACTTTCGGAGGCACATTGCTTATACAGTTTAACGATGCCACGAGAGTAGAGCCGGGCACAAACAAGAAACTGGTTGAGCGATTGGTAATAGGTGGAAACTCTTTCCTTACCAAAACCAGTGGAGGCTTTAAGCCGGGTAAATCGTACTTCTTGAGTCTGACAATGGGTAAAGATACTATAAAGATAAACAGAATTACAATTAAGGATTGGATTGTGGCTGATACGCTTGACACAGCAACTGCTGATTATGTCGGATACCCTGACGTAATTCCAGTCACACCATAATATATAAATATATATAGGAAACACTGAATTTATAAGGTAAAAAAGATTGTAGGCTTGATTAATGATAATCACAGGCGTGATTGGAAATAGTCATAGGCGTGATTAGAAACAATTACAGGTGTGATTAAATTTAATCATAGGCGTGAATAAAAAAATAGTCTTAGGCGAGATAAGAAATTGTCATAGACATAAGTACATTAAACAGGTAATTGCCTTAATATCACTTGTATCGTTAGTGACGGCTTGTGTTACTGATGAGTTTGATATGTCTTCAAAAGAGGGCGAGATGAGAGACGGAGTCGTTAAGATTAACGCCTCTATATACACATCATCAAAATCAACTCGAATGAACTCAAGCGAGGCTGGCGACAGATTTGAGGCTGGCGATACCATTGCTGTTTGTCGTGGTAATGACATCGGTTATTTATACTATTATGACAGGTCAACTAACTCCAGCCACATGGAGCCTGCACAAAACAGACGCCTGCGCTGGAACAATAACACAGAGAACGTCTTTTACGCATATTTCCCTCACGATTCACTGAGATTGTCAACCAGCTATACAAACTTTATATTACCCGAAAACCAATCTGACAGCATAGACAAGGCTGACTATATGAGGGCATTGCCTTTCACTTGTTATTATAACGAAACGGCAAGCGATAAGATTGACCTGAGTTTCCGTCATCAGTTATCGAGAGTCAGAGTTAAGATAACTTCCGGAGGTGGCTCTATTGAAACACTGAAGTCGCTGTTTACAGGCGCTCAGATTTTCAATCCAACCGATGTTGAAGGCACAGACGTCGTTTCAAAGTACCCTGGATATAAAGCCACTGAGATAGACAACTCTGCATATCAGCTTAAAGACACAATAAACTACAAAGATTCTGTTTGGGCAAACTTGAATACTGCGATGTTTACGACTGACCAATATTGCTTTGATGCCATTGTTGTTCCGGGTAAATATGCAGTGGAAGACACCTTTATAAATATTAAGGTTGAGTCGAGTGGTAGAACCAGTTTCCGTGCTGCCAAAGTAAACTCAAGTTGTAATACGTTGATAAACGTAGGCTTGAAAGCTGGTTATGCTTACGACATAACGGTAAAGATTAAAGATACATCGCTGGTAATTCTTAGTTGCCACATAGCTGATTGGGAAAGTGGCGAAACAGAACTTGGCGTGGCAGAACTATACACCAAGCAACCATTCAAAGCCATTGACCTTGGCTTACCATCCGGTACCAAATGGGCTGACCGCAATCTTAATGCTGACAGCATTTACGACTATGGCACATATTACGCATGGGGAGACACAATAGCAAGGGATCATTATGGGGATGAACATGATGTAACAAGCACTTATCCTTATTATAATGATGCAGGCTATGTAGAACCTGGCGTAGATGGCGTGAATGGTAAAGTCTATTTCTATTTGATAGGCGATACGATAACTAAAACGCAATGCAGCATTTCATACACAAAGTATGATATGGCAAATAAACTCTGGCGTTCAGGTTGGCATTTGCCTACACCAGATGAGTTGAGAGAACTTGTGTTGTATTGCAGCGTCACAGAAGTAACGATTCATGGCGTTAAAGGTGCTAAATTCACAGGCCCAAATCAGAATTGGATATTCATACCATCATACGCAGGCGCTAACATGTTTGGTGCGATCGTTGCTGACTCTGAAGACACTGAAAGCCAAGTCTTTTGCTGGTCAGGATTGAGTGGTCCAATGTACACCTATGGCACAGAATGGAAAAGCAATGACTTCTTAGGCTTTGGTGGTGGAACCGCTTATATCTTAACAGGTGCTGCAAGTACCATAAATAAAAAAGATATGATGGACAATGTGGTAAAAATAGCAGAAGTCTTCTTTGGCCTTCCCATTCGTGCATGTTCAAAATAATAGTGACAAAAGTGAAAAAAACGAGAAAATACATATTGTTTATGATGATTCTGTCGCTGATAGCATGTTCGACAGAAGACGATTGGAATAACAATGGCAACATTCAGCCAGAGATAGACAAGGTGGTGGAGTTGGCATGCAAGCTCAGTACGTACAGAACTGATGGCATGACAAGAACGGTTGCTGGTATGGACGATAAAACATGGCGAGCCGACAGCACTGAACACATCGAGGTGTTGCTATATTATAAATTAGGCACTGAAAACCTTATTGATAGTGGCGATTATTTTATCATAAACAAAGAAACTGGCAATGCTTCGCCATATAAGTCAATACTTTGGCCTAATGAGAATGTGACTGCAAAGATATGCGCATGTCTTCGTCCTGACTCATCATTATCTACTATAAAGGTCAGCAACGACACCTTTTTCATAAATATTATAAATCAGTCTGATGGCTTCAGACAATTTGACCTAATCAGAACAAATGATACTGTTAGTTTGTCATATCAGACTTCTGCCAATTTGCTGTTTAACCACATGATGGCAAAGCTGGTAATAGAATTGCCAGATTCGGCTAAGAATTATGATTACGCAACGGCTCAGGTATTTGCTGATACACTTGTTATGTGGAAGCATGGTGTGATGTGGGCTGATACAGCCAGAGGTTATGTGTGGGGTTGCAGAGATACTTCTGCACTCAATCGCTTTGAAATGTTGTTGCCTCCTCAAAGGCTGAAGAGTGATGGATATTTGTATTTCCATTTCAATTTTAATATTTACAGAATGCACCTTCCAGAAATACAACTTGAGGCTGGTAAGGTTGATACGTTGAGAATATCTATAAGACCTGAAGACTAAGATTTATGGTGTAAATAAGATGCAGCATAATGAAAGCGAAAATCAACGTGTTATAAATGTGAAGCGTAGCACAATAAAAGGCGTAAAGTGGTGTTATTATAATAAAACATACTCGAAGAATAGAATATGAACGAAATAGAAAACCACTCTTTAATAAAAAAGTATTATAGGGTGGCAGAACTAAATTTTTGTGTAGAGTTAGAAGCAAGAGATTTGTATGCTTTAAGAAGTTTTGAGAGCTTTGAGATAGCACCAACCTCAGATATAATACTACATCTTAAACCATCGCAAAAATTAGAAGAAAAAGAAGTAGAACATCAGCTTGAAAACTCTGATGTGAGTGGTTATAGTCGCTGTACTAGATTCAAAGATGGAACATTTCGTCTTGAAATGACCTTTGAAAAGGGCAATCCTATAATAACTTGTATTCAGGCTAATGATGACTTCTCTTGCGTGGAATATCGTTTACGCAAGAACATTATTTTACGCCAAATAGGTTTGGCGTCAGCAGTTCATATTGCTTTTCCCTTAGCAGCTGTCAGACATGGAGTGTTGGCAATACATGCCTCGTCGCTTGTTTATGGTGACAAAGCCTATGCTTTCACTGCTGTTTCAGGAACAGGAAAAAGCACACACACGTCTCTTTGGATAAAGAATATTGATGGTGCAACATTGCTCAACGATGATAATCCAATTATCAGGGTTATAGATGGTAAGCCTTATTTGTTTGGCTCACCATGGAGTGGAAAGACGCCATGCTATAAAAACACTCATGCTCGTTTGGGCGCAATAACAATCGTAAAGCGTGCAAAGGAGAATAAGGTGAACAGACTTGACCCTGTAGAGTCATTCATGACTATTCAAAACAATGTGAACAACATTCGTTTTGAGCATGATATTGACACGTTTGTTTGCGACTCTATTCAAGCCATTGTCGAAACAACTCCTTGTTACGAATTGTATTGCTTGCCAAACGATGACGCAGCAAAGGTGTGTTTTGAAAGTCTGGTGCTGAATAACAAATAGAATACTTAATTGAAAAGAAACATTTAATATAGAAGTTATGAGAATAAAAGACGGTTTCTCTTTGCGCCCTGTTATGGGACATAATATAGTAATTGCTGAAGGAATACAGAATGTAGATTTCAACAAAGTTATTTCAATGAACGAAACGGCAGCATTCTTGTGGAATAGTTTGCAAGACAGAGATTTCACAGTTGACGATATGGTTGACTGCCTGATGGATGCTTATGAGGTTGATGAAAAAACAGCAAGAGCAGATGTTGAGAAGACAGCAAAGTCGTGGGTTGAGAATGGACTATGCGAGGGGAATTGACAATGCGCAATTCGCATTTGACAGTTGACAGTTGAGAATGGACAATTGACAATTCTGTACTACCCCCCCATTTTTATACAATAAAAAACGCTATCACAAAAGTGGTAGCGTTTTATTATTCTTTTATTGACAATACGCTTCAAATGTAGCTAATCAACCAATATAGTCAAAAACATTTAGTGCATTTAATCAACAGTATTGTCAACAAACCATGCGAAGTAAACGGCTATCATGATTATTATTGCTGTAATAATCATAAGTATCTTCAGCAATTTCACAATCTTCTTTCTGCGTTTTCTGCGCTCAGACCATTTCTTTGCAGCACTATGTTTCAATGGATCATGGTGCTTATGGTGGTGATGCTCCACACTGCTACTATGATGATGCTCACCAGAATGGCGATGGCGCAATTCCTGTATGCGCTGATAATCATCGCTTGTAGGATTGACATAGTGGTGATGATGAGAATTTGAGTTGTCTGCTGTTACTTCTTCATCAAGGCTTGACAATTCTCTGATATCGCCATCATTGTTGTTCAACTCAGGCGTAAGTTCATCTTTTTCTAATTCTTCGTTATTTGCCATTAATGATATAAACTTTATTTATTATTCTTATTTATTTTCGTTTTGTGTTATGCACATGCAATGGTTAAGCCTGCCATGACGATGCTTATCATTGACATCAGTTTAATCAGAATGTTAAGTGATGGTCCTGATGTGTCTTTGAATGGGTCGCCAACAGTGTCGCCAACGATTGTTGCTTTGTGACATTCCGAGCCTTTTCCACCGAAATTACCTTCTTCAATCATCTTCTTGGCGTTGTCCCATGCTCCGCCAGAGTTAGCCATGAATATGGCAAGGGTAAATCCGGCTGACAGAGAGCCAACAAGCAAACCAAGTACACCTGCTACGCCCAGTATCATGCCCACAACGATAGGAATGGCGATGGCAAGAAGTGAAGGGAATATCATCTCTTGCTGAGCCGAACGTGTAGATATTTCCACGCATCTACCATAGTCTGGTGTTGCTTTGCCTTCAAGAATACCTTTTATCTCGTGGAATTGGCGACGCACTTCCTCAACCATCTTTCCTGCCGCACGTCCTACTGCTCCCATTGTCAAACCACAGAAGAGGAATGCTGCCATAGCGCCAATGAATGCGCCTACCAGAACTTTCGGGTTGATAAGTGTTACCTGGAAGTAGTTCATGAAGTCAGGTATTGTTGCTTGAGTAGCGTCAATCAGTTGTCCCTCAAGGTTTGTTATCTGCTCACCTACGCGAGCCATTGCAATCTTTACCTCTTCAATATATGAAGCCAAAAGTGCAAGAGCAGTCAATGCAGCAGAGCCGATAGCAAATCCCTTACCAGTAGCAGCTGTTGTGTTGCCAAGGGCATCAAGGGCATCGGTGCGTTTTCTCACTTCTTCGCCCAAAGCGCTCATTTCCGCGTTTCCGCCAGCATTGTCAGCAATTGGTCCATAGGCGTCAGTTGCTAATGTTATGCCCAGTGTAGATAGCATACCAACAGCAGCGATGCCAATGCCATAAAGACCTTTGCTCAAACTGCTTGCGCTTACGCTTAGGTCAAAGCCGTTTGCACATAGATAGCTCAGCATTATAGCCACTGAGATAGTTATCACTGGTACACAGGTTGAAATCATTCCTGTGCCTATACCTTTTATAATAACCGTTGCCGAACCTGTTTGTGATGCCTCTGCTATCTTTTGAGTTGGTTTGTAGCTTTGTGAGGTGTAATACTCGGTAGCCTGACCAATAATCACACCTGCTACAAGTCCTGATATTACTGAGAATGAGAGGCCTAACCAGTTGTCAATGCCCAGCATATACAATATTATGAATGTCGCAACAGCTATGCAGACTGCGCTGAAGTTAGTGCCAACGCCAAGTGAGTGGAGCAAATCCTTCATTGATGCGCCCTCTTTAGTGCGAACAAGGAAGATGCCTGCAAGACTCAAGAATACGCCAATGGCTGCTATTATCATTGGAGCGATGACTGCTTTCAGTTGCATGTTGCCATTCATGGCAAAGGCAGTAGCACCCAAGGCTGCTGTTGAAAGAATGCTTCCGCAGTAGCTCGCATATAAGTCAGCGCCCATGCCAGCTACGTCGACCACATTGTCGCCCACATTGTCTGCTATGGTCGCAGGGTTGCGAGGGTCATCTTCAGGAATGTTTTCCTCAACCTTACCAACGAGGTCAGCTCCAACGTCGGCTGCTTTCGTGTAAATGCCACCACCAACACGGGCGAACAAGGCCTGCGTAGAAGCACCCATTCCGAATGTCAGCATAGTGGTAGTTATTGTTATTAGGGCAGTGCTTTCGCCCTGATATGCGTAGTTAAGTATTAGAAACCAAAGAGCAATGTCGAGCAATCCAAGGCCCACAACGACAAGTCCCATAACAGCTCCCGAACGGAAAGCAATCTTTAAGCCCTTGTCAAGTCCCTGTCGTGCAGCGTTAGCAGTTCTGCCAGAAGCATAAGTAGCAGTTTTCATGCCAAAGAATCCTGATAGGGCAGAGAAGAGTCCACCAGTCAGGAATGCTACTGGCACCCATTTGTTTTGCATGTTCAGTCCGTATGCCATAAAGGCGAAGATTATCGCCAATACAACGAATACAATGCCAACAACCTTGTATTGTTGTTTCAAATAAGCCATTGCGCCTTTGCGTACGTGACCTGCTATTTCTGCCATGCGTGGCGTACCTTCTTCCGTCTTCATCATCTGACGGAAGAATACCCATGCCATTGCCAATGCGACAACTGATGCTATGGGTACAATCCAAAATTCGTTAGGTATTATCATATCTG
>CAZPNJ010000058.1:0-420 GCA_964587765.1 uncultured Prevotella sp. | reverse complement strand
TGTCTTTGGTTTACTGTTTGGTCTCGCAGTTTTATCAGAACTTGAAATCAAGCTGCACGTCAACCATGTTTGAGTTATGGTCGCCAACAGCAGCGCGATTGTTTACAAGTGCATACTCTGCGTTGATTTGAATGTTCTTGTTTATAAGGTAGTTCAAACCAATCTCATAGTAAGTCTTAGCTGAGTTCCACTCACCATTAGCGCGATACATATCGTAGCGAGCCTTTGCGTATAGCTTATTGCTGATGACAGGTGCTATAGCTGCTGCATAGAAAGCGTCAGCCTTGTCGCCATTATTAACGTTTATGTTGCAGTCTGTAGAGTTGTCAGCTGACTTAGCAAAACCATAGCCAGTGCTGTGAACGTATTCTGAGAGGAATGTCCAGTCATCAACGAGATCTTCGCCAGAAATGGCATAGC
>CAZPNJ010000057.1:0-10164 GCA_964587765.1 uncultured Prevotella sp. | reverse complement strand
TACGCGATATTTTATCAGCGCGTATTCCGAGAAGTAATCTGCCAATTTTTCTGTTTTCCCTCTATAACGCCCATCTACGGGTGAAATCGCCGTTAATACGTCAAGTGCCATTTTGTTTTTAAGTCTTTTATAATATTGTTAGTCTGTATGGATTTTATTCCCGCAACTATTTTATAAACCTTTGTTTTGTGTGGTTATTTTTTTATTATGTGTGCAAAGATACACATTTAATAATAAAGAACAAAAAAGTATGTGTTTTTTTTCAGTTGCTTCGGTTTTTATTAACTCTTATCAAGACTTGTAAAGTTTATCGAAACAATGTCGCCTATAACTAAAAACAGTCACGCCTATTACTAATTTTAGTGTCGCCTATAACCATTCTTAGTGTTGCCTATGATTATTTACGGGTTGTTTTCTGTCTTTAATTTCCGCAACATTTCATAGTCGGTGACGTCCATGGTGGTGGGGGTTATAGCCACATAATTGTGGTTCAGAGCCCACTGGTCAGAATCTTTAGCTTCCGGCTCATCGTTATGATATTCGCCAACCATCCAGAAATAGTCATAGCCACGAGGGTGGCGACGCTTCTCAACCTCGTTTAGCCATCGTCCCATAGTCATGCGACAGAAATGCTCGCCAGCAAACTCCTGTGCTTTTGGAAAGTTTATGTTAAGACAAGTGCCTTTGGGTAGCCCTTCTTCGAGAACTTTCTTTACCCATTTATGAACGTATTTGCGCAATGGCTCGAAATCAGCGTCAGCATCGGGGTCGCATATCGAGAAAGCTATGCTGGGAATATATTTCATACACCCCTCCATAGCCACACCCATAGTGCCCGAATAGTGCGAATTCACCGTAGAATTGTCGCCATGATTTATTCCTCCTAATATTATTGCAGGCTGACGGTCGGGGCAAAGTTGGTCAAGCGCCATTTTAACACAGTCAACAGGTGTTCCGCTGCACGACCAAACTTCAACACCTTCTTCCTGTCGGCGCTTTTTAAGTCTCAGATATTCAACTGCCGAAAAAGCGCACGAGAAGCCTGAACGTGCTGCCTCTGGAGCGCAAACCAGTACGTCGCCAAGGTCGCGAACCATGTCTATCAAGCTGTTTATCCCCTTAGCGTGATAGCCGTCATCGTTAGATATAAGTATAAGTGGTTTCATTTCTTAATTTTTAGCAAAGGTATGAATAAATCTGAAATGAGCGTTGATGTTTTAGATTTTTTGTGTACATTTGCATCTCAATTAATAGAATAAATATCAATTATGGGAAAAATCATAGCCTTAGCTAACCAAAAGGGAGGAGTAGGCAAGACTACTACTACAATAAACTTGGCAGCTTCGTTGGCAACCTTCGAAAAAAATGTATTGGTGCTTGACGCTGACCCTCAGGCAAACGCCTCAAGTGGTCTTGGCGTTGACATTAAAGAGGTGGATTGTTCTATTTATGAATGTATTATAAATCACGCTGACGTTAAAGACGCTATATACACAACCGACATTAAAGGTCTTGACATTATTCCGAGCCATATTGACCTTGTTGGTGCAGAAATAGAGATGCTAAACCTTGACAATCGCGAGAAAGTAATTAAAAATCTGTTAGAGCCGATTAAAGACGAATACGACTACATACTTATAGACTGTAGCCCTTCGCTCGGACTTATAACGGTTAACTCGCTTACTGCTGCCGACTCTGTGATTATACCAGTGCAGTGCGAATACTTTGCATTGGAGGGTATCAGCAAGTTGTTGAACACAATTAAAATAATAAAGAGCCGACTTAACCCACAACTTGAGATTGAAGGTTTCCTTCTGACCATGTATGATCAGCGCTTGCGTTTGGCTCGCCAGATTTACGATGAGGTTAAGCGCCACTTCCAAGAACTTGTGTTTAAGACGGTTATTCAGCGTAACGTAAAGTTGTCAGAGAGTCCTTCACATGGACTGCCAGTAATATTGTACGACGCAGATTCAACAGGTGCTCAAAACCATTTGGCACTGGCTAAGGAAATAATCAAGAAGAATAAGAAAACGAAATAAACAAGCATACATCCTTTTTAATATAAATACAAACAAAAATGGCTGTTCATAAGAAATATAACACTTCAGGGAAGGTTGCCGCTTTAGGCAGAGGACTTGACTCGTTGATTGACACTGCGCCCATAAGAACTGAGGGTGGCTCAACTATTGGTGAGATTCCTGTCAATGAAATCGAGGCAAACCCTAATCAGCCAAGACGTGAGTTTGACGAGGAAGCACTTCAAGAACTTGCAAACAGTATAAAAGAAATCGGTATAATCCAGCCTATTACGCTGAGAAAAATGGCCGATAACAAATATCAGATTATCGCAGGCGAACGTCGTTGGCGCGCTTCGCAGATAGCAGGGCTAACGTCAATTCCTGCTTATATTCGCACCGAAACCGATGAGGCGATGGTCGGCATTATGGCTATTGTTGAGAACGTTCAGCGCGAAGACCTTAATGCTATTGAAATAGCTTTGGCTTATCAGCGAGCTATTGAAAACAGCGATATGACTCAGGAAAAGCTTTCTGAGCGTGTGGGAAAGAACAGAACTACGATTACAAACTATCTGCGTTTGCTGAGATTGCCGGCACAGGTGCAGATGGCTCTTGAGAAGAAAGAAATAGATATGGGTCATGCCAGAGCTCTGCTTTCGGTTGATAGCCCTTCTATTCAGCTAAAACTCTTCCACGAGGTGCAGGCTAACGGCTACTCAGTAAGAAAGGTAGAGGAAATGGCTCAGCAACTGAAGAATGGTGAAGACATTCAAACCGCCAAGAAGAAGATTGCTGCAAAAACAAAACTCCCAGAGGAGTTTGCTGTTTTGAAAAAGCGCCTTTCTGATTTCCTTGACGCAAAAGTGCAACTTAGCATGAACCATAAGGGCAAAGGAAAAATCAGTATAAATTTTGATAATGAGGAGCAGTTTGCTCACATTATGCAAGTGTTTGACAAACTAAAAGTATAATTTGGCACCAAAACGCTTTATACATATTAAAATATCAGTCTTAGCATTTACCCTTTTTTGCGTAAATGCTAATGCTCGTATAGATACAACCGTCGTTAATATCGACACAGCCATGCTGACCATATCGCCTGTTGATACCGCTATGACGGTTGACGATAGCATAAACTTTGCCGATGCCATGTCGAAGCAAAGCCTTACACTTGAAGACACTGCTGTTGTAAAGAAGTATAAACGCGACTGGACTACATGGCGACCAGACGTAAAGAAAGCCATGTGGCTGGCATTAGTGTTACCTGGTGCTGGTCAGATTTATAATCGCAAATACTGGAAACTGCCAATCTTTTATGGTGGGATGGTAGGCTGCGTTTACGCTATGACGTGGAACAATCAGATGTATCACGATTATGCTCAGGCTTATATCGACATAATGGACGATGACCCTACGACTGAGAGTTACACGCAATTTCTGCACTTGGGCAAGACTATCAACGACAGCAACAAGTCGCGTTATCAGGAACTGTTCCGCAAACGTAAAGACAGATATCGCCGTTGGCGCGACTTGAGTTTCTTTGTAATGGTGGGCGTTTATGCAGTTTCTGTAATTGATGCTTATGTAGATGCTTCGCTATCAGAGTTTGATATCTCAGAAGACCTCAGCATGAGTGTCGCCCCAACTATATTAAACAATCAAACCGAGCGCAACCCATTAAAAAGCAGTGCCATTGGGTTGAGTATAGGTTTTCACTTCTAAACAACAAAAATAGAATGGATATTAACAAGAAAATACTTACATCGTTGGCTTTTGCCATAACTTTCGCTACACCATTGTTTGCACAATCTAATTATGATGACGAGGAAGATGGTGATGACATTGATTTGCCAGAGGGCATGGAAACTGATGTTGACAGCATGTTGCACCTATATAATGTGCAGAATTATCTGCAAATAGACACAACATGTAATCTGCCGAACTTCAACCCTGTTTATGAAAAACAGACATATATAGAAAGGTTAAACGCTCTGCCAACAATCATTGAAATGCCATACAATGAAGTTGTTCAGAAGTTTATCGACAGATATAGCAACAATCTGCGTCGCAAAGTGAGCATAATGCTCGGTTCTTCAAACTTTTATATGCCAATATTTGAAGAAGCACTTGAAATGTATCAGTTGCCTCTTGAACTGAAATACTTGCCTGTTATTGAGTCAAGTCTTAACCCTAACGCAGTTTCAAGAGTGGGAGCTACTGGCCTTTGGCAGTTTATGTTGGCTACAGGCAAGCGATATGACCTTGAGATTAACTCGCTGATAGATGAACGCAGAGACCCAATTAAAGCGTCTTTTGCCGCAGCCCATTATTTGAGCGACCTGTATCGCATTTACAATGATTGGGAATTGGTTATCGCAGCCTATAACTGTGGACCAGAGAAAGTAAACAAAGCAATTCGACGTGCGGGTGGAGTAAAAGATTATTGGCAGATATATCCTTATCTTCCAAGAGAGACTCGTGGTTATGTACCTGCTTTTATCGCAGCCAACTATATCATGAACTATTATTGCGAGCATAACATCTGCCCGATGGTAACAACCTTGCCGTCAAAGACCGATACTATTATGCTGAGTCGTGATGTTCATTTTGCACAGATTGCAAACAATATAAATATTACTGTTGAGCAGTTGCGAGAACTGAACCCTCAATATCGCAAAGATATTATAACGGGTAATTACAAACTTTCATCACTTCGCTTGCCACAGACATTGATAAACGACTTTATCGATAACGAGGAAGCCATTTACACTTACGCTTCAGACAGTTTGCTTACAAAGCGTACCGAAGTTGAAATACCAATGGTAAAGATTACGACTTCAAGCAAGCGCTCTTATAAGAAACGCTCAAAACATAATAATAGTCGCCAAAAGAAAGTAACGGTTAGAAGTGGTGATACTCTTTCAGAGATAGCAAAACGTAATCACACTACCGTTGCAAAATTGCGCCGATTGAATGGTATTCGTGGCAACAACATCAGAGTAGGTAAGAAGATTAAGGTAAAATAACCCATAGCGCCACTATACATTATTATATATAGCGCATACCCCAATTATTAATCGCTAAATACATAGATACTATGACTGACCAAGAGAAAGAAACCGCTGAGATAAAGATGGTGGACGATGCTTTTAAGCATTTGCTTGACACATATCTTGCTTCTCGACATAGAAAGAAAGTTGATATCATTACCAAGGCTTTCAACTTTGCTCGCCAAGCTCATAAAGGAGTACGACGTCTGTCAGGTGAGCCATATATCATGCACCCTATAGCCGTAGCGCAGATAGCCTGCGAGGAGATGGGACTGGGCTCTACAAGTATTAGTGCAGCATTGCTTCACGATGTCGTTGAAGACACAGACTATACGGTTGAAGATATAGAAAACATCTTCGGTCAGAAAGTGGCTCAAATCGTAGATGGTTTGACTAAGATTTCGGGAGGAATCTTTGGCGATAAGGCTTCTGCGCAAGCCGAAAACTTTAAGAAGTTGTTGCTTACCATGAGCGATGACATCAGGGTTATCTTGATAAAGATTTGTGACCGTCTGCATAATATGCGAACACTTGAGTCGCAGCCTGCCAATAAGCAATATAAAATTGCTGGCGAAACAATGTATATCTATGCGCCATTGGCTAATCGCCTTGGACTAAACAAGATAAAGACCGAGCTTGAAGACCTTAGTTTCAAGTTTGAACACCCTGAAGAGTATGAGCGAATAAAGCAGAAACTAAACTTTACGCAAGAGGAGCGCGACGCATTGTTCGCCGACTTCACAAAGCCAATACGTGAAGCTCTTGACGCAATGAACTTGCAATACCACATTAAGGCTCGTGTAAAAAGTCCTTATTCTATTTGGAATAAGATGCAGACAAAGCACGTTACCTTTGATGAAATATACGACATATTAGCAGTTAGAGTTATCTTCACGCCTAACGACAGGGCGCAGGAGATAAACGAATGTTTCCAGATATACGTTGCGATTAGCAAAATTTACAAGAGCCATCCCGACCGACTACGCGACTGGCTAAACCACCCTAAGGGAAATGGTTATCAGGCTTTGCATGTAACTCTTATGAGTAAGCAGGGCAAATGGATTGAAGTGCAGATACGTTCTGACAGAATGGACGAGATAGCCGAGCAAGGTTTTGCAGCGCATTGGAAATATAAAGAAGGCGGAGAGATTGTCGAGGACGAAGGAGAACTTGGCGATTGGCTGCGCACTATAAAGGAAATACTTGACGACCCCCAGCCAGACGCAATGGATTTTCTTGATACAATTAAGATGAATCTATTTTCAAGCGAGATATTTGTCTTTACACCAAAGGGCGATATTATGACTATGCCGGCTGGTTGTACAGCGCTTGACTTTGCGTTTGAAATACATACATTCCTCGGTAGCCATTGCATCGGCGCTAAAGTAAATCATAAACTTGTGCCGTTAAGTCACAAACTTGAGAGTGGTGACCAAGTAGAGATACTCACTTCAAATGCGCAGCACGTACAACCTTCATGGGTTAAGTTTGTATCTACAGCCAAAGCGAAAGGAAAAATTACGGCTATCCTCCGCCGATATGAAAGAGAGGCGCAAAAGGAAGGCGAGAAACTGCTTACCGAACAAGTGAAGAAGAATTCTGGAGAAATAACGACTGCTTTGCTTGACAGGATTTGCAGCGCATATAGTATGCAGCACCACGAAGATTTATTCTTGGCGATAGGCAAGAATAAACTTACGCTTACAGATAAGGATATAGAGCGCCTCTTAAAGAACGAAAAGCCGAGCGATAATAATGCTAACGGTGGCTGGCGCAGATATTTGCCGTTCTTGAGCCGTGGGCAAAAGAAAGATGCAAGCGTTCCTGTCGTAAACACTAACAACACAACGGGGCTCTTCGTAGTCGAACAAGGCTTTAACCGTAAAGCACCAGTCGTTATATCAGAGTCTAACATTCACTCATTTATATTCCCTGCATCGGCTTGTTGCCAACCTATTCCGGGCGACGATGTGCTTGGATATATCAACAATCAAAACCACATTGAGATACACAAGCGTGACTGTGAGGTTGCCAACCGTCTTAAAACCAGTTATGGCAATCGTATTCTTGATGCGAAATGGGATATGCACAGAACGTTACTCTTTGATGCTACCATAGTAATTAAAGGTATTGACCGTAAGGGTATGCTTATGGACGTATCGGAAGTAATCTCCGCTAAGTTCGACCTTAACATTCGTAAGATAACCATCTCAAGCAATGAGGGGCTGTTTGACGGAAGCATTGAGGTGAGAGTTCACGACAGAACCGAGCTTAAAGTGGTTATAAACGCATTGAAGAAGATAAAAGGACTGCAAGAAGTGAAATTATAAGAAACCAATAAACGAAACAAAAATAAATAAAAACAGATGAGAAAGCTATTTCTAATGGCTGTTGTCGCAATACAGGCAGCGACTTTCAGCGCATCGGCATGTACCAACTTTATTGTAGGTAAAGCCGCCAGCACCGATGGCTCGGTAATTTGTACCTATAACGCAGATGATTACGGACTATTCACTGGTCTGAACCATTGGGTTGCGGGCAAACATTCAAAGGGGGAGGTCCGCAAGATATTCGACTACGATACAGGCGTATATCATGGCGCTATACCTGAAGCTGCTGAGACGTACAATGTCATTGGAAATATCAATGAATACCAAGTTACTATAGGTGAAACCACATACGGCGGACGTGAGGAAATGGTTGACACAACGGGCATCATTGATTACGGTTCGCTTATGCACATTGCTCTTCAGCGCTCAAAAACAGCGCGCGAGGCTATTAAGGTTATGACCACTCTGGCAGATACTTATGGTTATTGCTCAGAGGGAGAAACTTTCACTATCTGTGACCCTAACGAGGCTTGGATAATGGAAATGATGGCTAAAGGACCTGGTTCAAAGAGCGTAGTCTGGGTAGCTATACGTATTCCCGATAATGCTATTTGCGGACACGCTAACCAAAGTCGCATAGGCAAGTTCAACATGAAAGACAAGCAGAATGTACTTTACAGCAAAGACGTTGTTAAATATGCTCGCCGTATGGGCTGGTTCACAGGCAAAGACGCTGATTTCTCATGGAAAATGGCTTACGCTAAGCCAGACTTCGAGGGACGTCGTTTCTGCGATGCTCGTGTGTGGGCTTACTTTAACCACTTCAAAGATATGAGTCACTGGTTGCCTTGGGCTTTGGGTAAGGACGAAAACGCAGAAGATATGCCACTTTGGATAATTCCAAACCGCAAGGTTTCCGTTCACGACGTAGAGATGTGTATGCGCGACCACTATGAGGAAACAGCTATGGCACTTGACTCTTCTGATTTCGGTGGTGGTATATGGCAGATGCCTTATCGCCCTACGCCACTTACATATACTGTTAATGGCAAGAAGTATTTCAATGAACGTCCAACCAGTACACAGCAGACAGGCTTTTCTTATGTAGCTCAAATGCGTTCGTGGCTGCCTCGCGAGATAGGTGGTGTGCTATGGTTTGCTAATGATGACGGTAATATGTGTGCTTATGTGCCTATATATTGTGGAAACACTGTTCAACCAGAATGTTTCAATACACCGGGCGCTGACGCAGTAACCTTCTCTAACAAGAATGCCTTTTGGGTATGCAACTGGGTTGCTAACATGGTTTATCCACGTTACTCGCTCATGTTCGGTTCTTTGAAAGAGGTGCGCGACAGTCTTGATAACAGCTACTTTGCAGCTCAGAAGGGCGTTGAAACCAAAGCGCAAGAGCTATACGCTAAAGACAAACAGCTGGCTATAAACTATTTGAACGATTATTCTTGCCGCCAGGCTCAGCAGATGCTGAAACGATGGAACGAACTCGCCGTTTATTTAATCGTAAAATACAACGATATGGCTATTAAGCCTGAGCAGAACGGTACCTTCAAGCGCACAGCAACAGGTTTGGGTGCTCGTGTAAGCCGACCGGGATTCCCCTCTGCTTTCGCCAAGAAACTTGCTAATGTCATAGGCGATAAAAACGAATGTCCTGCGGAATAAAAGATATAACATGAAACAATGTATTGATTTAAAAGTAAAGGCTGTTGAGCATTTGTCTGAGAAACATGTGCTTCTCAGCCTTTCTTCTGATATGGAGTTGCCCGATATGCAACCCGGTCAGTTCGTTGAATTGCGCATTGACACAGAGAAAGACACTTTCCTGCGTCGACCTATATCAATCACTTTCTTTGATAAGCGCGCTAACGAGTTGCACCTGTTGGTGGCTGATGCTGGCAAAGGCACTCACTCGCTGGTGCAGACCAAAGTGGGCGACACCATCAACTGCCTGCTTCCACTGGGCAATAGCTTTACATTAAGTTCAGCTGACGCTGGCAATCGACGACTGCTTGTAGGCGGTGGAGTGGGCGTAGCGCCTCTGCTTTATCTTGGCAAGGTGTTAAAAGAACAGGGCACTGACGTGACATTCCTGTTGGGAGCGCGCTCTGCCTCTGACCTATTGCTTCTTGATGAGTTTGCTAAGTATGGCAGAGTGCTTGTTACCACTGAAGACGGCACTATGGGTGAACGTGGCTTTGTTACCAATCATTCGGTACTTTCCACCGAGAAGTTCTCGCATATCAGTTGCTGTGGACCTAAACCCATGATGAAAGCCGTTGCGGTTTATGCTCAGAAGAGTGGCACACCATGCGAGGTTTCGCTTGAGAATATGATGGCTTGCGGACTTGGTGCCTGCCTATGCTGCGTAGAAAAGACTACCGAGGGCAACCTATGCGTGTGCAAGGACGGCCCGGTTTTTAATATCAACAAATTATTATGGCAGAACTAAACATAAATATTGGTAAACTGCAACTTAAGAATCATGTTATGACCGCCTCCGGCACGTTCGGTTATGGACTTGAGTTTGCCGACCTTGTGCCACTTCATCGCCTCGGAGGCATCATCGTTAAAGGCACTACGCTGAAACCACGACAGGGCAACGACTATCCACGCATGGCTGAAACGCCCAAAGGTATGCTTAACTGCGTGGGACTTCAAAACAAGGGTGTAGATTATTTTTGCCTGCATATATATCCGCAGATAAAGGACATCGACACAAACATGATAGTCAACGTAAGTGGT
>CAZPNJ010000056.1:0-10271 GCA_964587765.1 uncultured Prevotella sp. | reverse complement strand
CACCGCTCAGACAAGATACACGTCGTTCGTGACGGTATCGTTGTCCACACTGCCGAAATCAATGCCCTCAAGCGTTACAAAGACGACGTTAAAGAGGTGGCAGGCAACATGGAGTGCGGTATCTCACTTGTTAACTATAACGACCTGCGAGAGGGTGATATACTTGAAAGCTTCACCGAAGTGGAGGTTGAACAGAAATTATGACCAAAGTAAAAAACGAGTTTGTGCGTAAGGTGGCTGAGCAGAAGTATGAATTCGGCTTCACCACCAACGTACATACAGACATTATACCGGTAGGACTGAACGAAGACGTCGTAAGACTCATTTCGCAGAAGAAGGGTGAGCCCGACTGGCTGACTGAGTTCCGACTGAAAGCGTTTCGCCACTGGCAAACTCTTGAACAGCCCTCTTGGGGGCATGTGAATGTGCCTGATATTGATTATCAGGCCATTTCTTACTATGCCGACCCGTTGGCAAAGAAACCCAAGAACAAAGAAATAGACCCTGAGCTTGAAAAGACGTTCGACAAACTGGGCATTCCGCTTGAAGAGCGCCTAGCCCTCAGCGGCACCGCCGTTGACGCTATCATGGACTCTGTCAGCGTAAAGACCACGTTTAAGGAGAAACTTGCCGAAAAGGGCGTTATATTCTGCTCTATCGGCGACGCCGTTAAAAACCACCCTGAACTGGTGCGCCAGTATCTCGGCACGGTGGTGCCCTATCGCGACAACTTCTTTGCCGCACTTAACAGTGCAGTGTTCTCTGACGGCTCGTTCGTATATATACCAAAGGGCGTGCGCTGCCCTATGGAGCTTAGCTCTTACTTCCGCATCAACGCCCGCAACACGGGTCAGTTTGAGCGCACACTGATAGTTGCCGACGACGACAGCTACGTGTCATATCTTGAGGGCTGCACGGCTCCTATGCGCGACGAAAACCAGCTTCATGCCGCCATCGTCGAGATTGTGGTCATGAACAATGCTGAGGTGAAATACTCGACCGTGCAAAACTGGTATCCGGGCGACGAAAACGGCAAGGGCGGTGTGCTGAACCTCGTTACGAAACGAGGCGACTTGCGAGGCGTTAACTCAAAGCTGTCGTGGACTCAGGTGGAGACAGGCTCTGCCATAACATGGAAATATCCGTCATGCGTGTTGCGTGGCGACAATTCGCAGGCCGAGTTCTACTCCGTAGCCGTAACGAACAACTATCAGGAGGCCGACACCGGCACAAAGATGATACACATGGGCACGAACACCAAGAGCACCATCATCAGCAAAGGCATCTCGGCGGGCCACTCGCAAAACTCATATCGTGGATTGGTGCGTGCCACCAGCAATGCCGAGGGTGCTCGTAACTACAGTTCGTGCGACTCGCTGCTGCTGGGCTCTGACTGCGGCGCCCACACTTTCCCATATATGGACATTCACAACGATTCTGCCGTGGTAGAGCATGAGGCTACGACGAGTAAGATCTCGGAAGACCAACTGTTTTATTGCAATCAGCGTGGCATACCCACTGAAAAGGCGGTAGGGCTCATCGTTAATGGCTATGCCAAAGACGTGTTGAATAAGTTGCCTATGGAGTTTGCCGTTGAGGCGCAGAAACTGCTAAGTGTCTCGTTGGAAGGAACGGTTGGGTAATATTAATGCGCAATGCATAATTCGCAATGCGCAATTAAAAATCGCCCGTTGGGCGATACTGTGATGCGCCAGCCTAAAATTGCGCATTACGCATTTTTCGCTTCACTCAACAACTCGTGCGAATTGCGAATTGAATAAAATTTTGACACAATGCTTGAAATAAAAAACTTACATGCCACGATTGCTGGCAAAGAAATATTGAAGGGTGTTGACCTCACCATCAAGAAGGGCGAGGTACACGCAATAATGGGCCCTAACGGTTCGGGCAAGTCAACCCTCTCGGCAGTGCTTACGGGCAATCCGCTATACACCGTCACCGAGGGCACAGCCACGTTTAATGGCAAGGACCTTCTGGCTATGAAACCGGAAGACCGCGCCTGCGAGGGACTGTTTTTGTCGTTTCAATACCCCGTTGAGATACCCGGTGTGTCAATGACCAACTTCATGCGCGCCGCCGTAAACGCCAAGCGCGAATATGAGGGCAAACCGGCACTGGCTGCGGGCGAGTTCATGAAACTGATGCGTGAGAAGCGCCAGATTGTTGAACTCGACTCAAAGCTGGCTCACCGCTCAGTCAACGAGGGCTTCTCGGGTGGCGAGAAAAAGCGCAACGAGATATTCCAGATGGCAATGCTCGAACCGCGCCTCAGCATACTCGACGAAACCGACTCTGGCCTCGACGTTGACGCTCTGCGCATAGTTGCCGAGGGCGTAAACAAACTGAAGACGCCCGAAACTTCAACCATCGTGATAACACACTACGAGCGTCTGCTTGACATCATTAAACCTGATGTCATTCACGTGCTATACAAGGGACGTATCGTAAAGACCGCAGGTCCTGAACTCGCTAAAGAAATAGAACAACGTGGTTACGACTGGATAAAAGAAGAAGTAGGTGATGAGTAGCGAACAGCAATACATAGAACTTTTCAACGAGGCTAACGCGGAGCTTCGGGCGAATAGCAACGATGTGATGAACGCCGTTCGCGATAAAGCTTTCACTGCTTTTAAGCGACAGGGTTTCCCCACACGCAAAGTGGAGCGATACAAATATACCGATATAGACAAACTCTTTGCGCCAAACTATGGTGTAAACATACGTCGCCTTGCCATTCCCGTAAATCCATACGATTCATTTAAGTGTGACGTGCCAAACCTCAGCACTTCTCTTTACTTCGTGGTAAACGATGCTTTCTATAGGGACGCTCTGCCAAAAGCAAAGTTGCCCGAAGGGGTGTATGTCGGGGCTTTGTCTGACTATATAAAGACAGATACCGAATTCTTAAGCAAGCATTACTCGCAGATAGCCGATGTGGAGAAAGACGGTGTCACGGCGCTAAACACTATGCTTGCGCAAGACGCTTTACTGGTTTATGTGCCAAAGCAGGTAAATGTGGACCGCACCGTGCAGATTGTTAATCTCACTCGTGCTGACGTTGACCTTATGGTTAATCGTCGTGTCCTTATTGTGGTTGAAGATGGCGCTCAGTGTAAGTTGCTATTCTGCGACCATAGTGTTGACGACCGCCCATTCCTCGTCACGCAAGTCATTGAGGCTTATGTTGGGGAGAACGCAAAGTTAGATCTTTATTGTTTGGAGGAAACAAACTATAAGAATACTCGCGTTAGCAACGTTTATTTTTCACTTCAGCGCGACGCTCGCCTAACGCACAACGTAACGACGTTGTGTAATGGTACTACTCGCAACAAGGTTGATTTGGTATTCGAGGGCGAAGGTGCGGAATGTAATTTATGTGGTTGCGCCATTGAAGATAAGCACGAACACGTGGACAACAACACGCTTATCGATCATAAGGTGCCACACTGCACGTCTAACGAACTTTATAAGTATGTGCTTGACGAAGATAGCACGGGAGCGTTCGCTGGCAAGGTGCTCGTTCGCCACGATGCGCAAAAGACAGTGTCAACGGAGCGCAACCAAAATATCTGTGTTACAAAGTCAGCTCGTATGTACACTCAGCCTATGCTTGAGATATATGCCGACGACGTTAAGTGTTCGCATGGCTCTACCGTGGGACAACTCAATGACGAGGCTCTGTTCTATATGCGCCAGCGTGGCGTTTCCCTGAAAGAAGCAAAGCTGTTGCTCGAGTTCGCCTTTGTTAACGAAGTCATCGATTGCATCGAACTTGAACCACTGCGCGACCGTCTTCACCATTTGGTTGAGAAGCGTTTCCGTGGTGATTTGGGCAAATGTTCAAACTGCAAGATATGTTAGACGTCAATGAAATAAGGTCTCAATTTCCTATACTTGAGAGAACTATATATGGTAAGCCATTGGTTTACTTAGATAACGCCGCTACCACGCAAAAACCGTTGTGCGTTCTCGACGCTATGCGTCAAGAATATCTTAACGTAAACTCTAACGTGCATCGCGGAGTGCACTATTTGTCTCAGCAGGCCACAGAGTTGCATGAGGCGGCTCGCGAAACGGTCCGCAAGTTTTTGGGTGCGAAGAGCGTGTCTGAAATAGTGTTCACTCGCGGCACTACCGAGGGACTAAACTTAATAGCATCGTCTTTTGTGGAAGGTTTCATGCAGGCTGGCGACGAGGTAATCGTTTCCACCATGGAACACCATTCTAATATAGTGCCGTGGCAGTTGCAGGCGCAGCGTCGTGGCATTGTGCTCAAGGTTGTGCCTATAAGCGATGAAGGCGTTCTCGACGTTGAGGCTTACGAACGTTTGTTTACGGAAAAAACCCGCATCGTAAGCGTTACTCAGGTGAGCAACGTGTTGGGAACCATTAATCCAGTTAAACGTTTAGCTGAGATTGCTCACCAGCATGGCGTTCCGTTCGTCGTTGACGCGGCGCAGAGCGTACCGCACATGAAGGTTGACGTGCAGGATTTAGATTGCGATTTCTTAGTGTTCTCTGGCCATAAGGTATATGGTCCTACGGGTGTAGGCGTAATGTATGGCAAAGAGGAGTGGCTTGACAAGTTGCCCCCTTATCAAGGTGGTGGCGAAATGATAGAAAACGTCAGCTTTAGCGGCACCACCTTTGAACGTCCGCCATTGAAGTTTGAGGCAGGCACTCCCGATTATGTAGCCACCAATGGTTTGGCAAAGGCGCTCGACTTCGTTACTTCCATAGGTATTGACAACATTACGCGACATGAGTCAGAACTCACTCGATATTGCACCGAACGATTACTGAATGAAGTGCCAGACGTTAGAATCTTTGGCACGTCGCCAGATAAAGACGCCGTAATAAGCTTCCTTGTGGGTGATATTCATCATCTTGACATGGGCACATTGCTCGATCGTCTTGGCATAGTGGTTCGCACGGGTCACCAGTGCGCGCAACCACTGATGGATCGTCTTGGTATTTTAGGTACGGTGCGCGCTTCGTTTGCCGTTTACAACACAATGGAAGAGGTTGACGCCTTTGTTGACGGCGTAAAGCGCGTAAGCAAAATGTTCTAATTTGTAAAACCATAATGCTTAAATCTCACTACTACGATAACGCCCTTATAGAGGCTGGCTGTGACGAGGCTGGTCGTGGTTGCTTGGTGGGTGACGTGTTTGCCGCCGCCGTTATATTGCCTGCCGACTATCAAAATCCTAACTTAAATGACTCAAAACAGCTCTCTGAGCGTAGGCGCAACCAATTACGTGAGGAAATACAGCGCGACGCTATAGCATGGGCTGTGGGCAGATGCTCCGCTGAAGAGATAGACAAGATAAACATATTGCGAGCCAGCATACTGGCCATGCACCGAGCGCTCGACCAACTGAAGGTGCGCCCCGAGGCGGTGATAGTTGATGGCAACCGCTTCACGCAATACAAAGACCTGCCGTTTACGACCATAGTCAAGGGCGACGGCAAGTTTCAGTCGATAGCAGCCGCCAGCATACTCGCCAAAACCTATCGTGACGACTACATGCGCCAGATGGCAGAGAAATATCCACAATACGAGTGGGACAAAAACAAAGGCTACCCAACCAAAGCCCACAGACTGGCAATAGCGCAGCAAGGCCTTACGCCAATACACCGCCGCACGTTTAACCAGTTGGGAGAGGGCGAACTAAACTTCAAAAATTAAATATTTATGAAACTTAAATCATTCCTAATCTTAGCATTGATGCTAACCGTGCCTTTCACAGCAGGGGCAAAAAAGAAGAAACAACCAATGACTGACCGCCAGTATTGGTGCTCACTGGCTTACCAGATGGCACAGCCGGTGCTTGAAAACATGGCTAAGGGCGAACTGCAAAAGAACATGCAGTACGAAGTTAGCCCTAACTGGGACGGCCGCGACAAGCGCGTGGGCTATATGGAGTGCTTCGGCCGATTGATGGCTGGCATTTCGCCATGGCTGGCACTGCCCGACGACGGCACTGCCGAGGGCAAGCAGCGCACTCAATTGAGAACGTGGGCATTGCTGGGCTATAAAAATGCCGTTGACCCAAAGAGCCGCGTCTATCTGCTTTGGCGTGGTCTCGGACTTGCCCTAGTGGACGCCGCTTACGTGGCAGAGAGTTTCATTCGCGCTTACGACGCACTATGGAAACCACTCGACGAGGTTACCAAAAAGCGCTACATTGAAGAGTTCACGCAGATGCGCCGTGTTGACCCTCCTTACACCAACTGGCTGCTGTTCTCATCTACCATTGAGTCGTTCCTTGCAAAGGTGGGCGCATCATACGACGAGTATCGCGTAAAGTCAGCCTGCCGTAAGATGGAAGAGTGGTACACGGGCGAGGGATGGTATGCCGATGGCCCTGACTTCGCTTTTAACTATTACAGCAGTTACGTGTTCCACCCGATGTATCTGGAAACTCTTCAGAATATGATTGACGCAAAGGCAAACACCCGCATAAACTACCGCAAATACTATGACCGTGAATTGCGCCGCTGCCAGCGTTACGACATCATTCTGGAGCGCTTCATTTCGCCAGAGGGAACTTTCCCCGTAGTTGGCCGCTCAAGCACCTATCGCTGCGCAACCATGCAGCCATTGGCTCTGCTGGCATGGTATCAGCAACTGCCAAAGGAACTGACCAACGGACAGGTGCGCGCCGCACTGACAGCCGTAATGCACCGTATGTTTGACCATCAGAACAACTACAACCAGGGCGGATACCTCACACTGGGCTTCTGTGGCTCGCAGCCAAACATCTCTGACTGGTACACCAACAACGGCTCTTTGTACATGGCTTCACTCTGTTTCATGACGCTTGGCTTGCCAGCCGACGCCCCGTTCTGGACCGACGCCGCCGAGCCTTGGACTCAGGTTAAGGCATGGGGTGGACAGCCATTCCCGAAAGACCACATGTGGAACGACCTGCCACCAACACCAGATAAGTGGTAAAGAAAAAAAGCACTCAATTTGAGTGCTTTTTTTAATGCGCAATGCGTAATTCACAATGCGCAATTAGGCTGGTGCTTTAACAATTCGCAATTTTTAATTAGACAGTATTGCCCAACGGGCGATTTTAATTTTCGCTATTCGCTCAACAACTCGTACGCATTGAGCATTGGGCATTGCGAGTTGACCTATTTGCGTCCAAAGTCAGCCGGTATTTCGCCCCATTCCTCGGTGGGCCACTTCTCTATTTTAGTGGCGGTGGAGTGGGTGTTGAGCCAGCGCTCGGCACGAGCTACAAGGTCGAGCAGAGGTTGCGTGTCGGGTGAAGCTTTGAATGTGGTCTTGGCTTTCTTCTTGCGCACCCACGCTAAGGCTGTGCGGCTGTCGGTGTAAACGGTGTAGCCGCTGATGCCCTTCTGGTCGAGCAGTGCAAGAGCGTGAACCAACGCTAAGAATTCGCCTATGTTGTTAGTGCCCTTCTTTACAGGGCCGAAGTGAAACACACGGCGCCCTGTGCTGAGGTCGATGCACTGATATTCCATTGGCCCTGGATTGCCCAAACACGAGGCATCTACCGCCCACGCATTTGCTATGGGGTGGGTGAGGGTTACTACGTCTTGTGTGCTGGTTGATTTTTTATTTTCGCCCTCCTTAACCTTTTGGTTTTCTAAGTTGTTGAATGCTATCATTGCTGGTAGTTTGTTTTTTTGATTTTGGCTGCAAAGATACTAATTGTTTGGAATAAGCACTGCGCCCTCTTGCTTCTTTCCGTCCATGAGTATGCGCATGGGCTGGCTGAAGCGCACGTGGCGCACATATTTCGTTTCCTCAACGGCAGGCATCTGGTCGAGCAGTTCCTTGCGATATATGCCGTCGGCGGTGTTGGTGTCGATGGTGAAGTAGCCCACGCCAAAGCTCGTGAGGTTTTGGAAGAAGTGTGTGCCCTGACTTGGGTCGATGCGGTAGTTTTTCAGTGCCACCTCAACTATCACCCTTGCAGCACTGATATGAGGCCACTTCACAGGTATGCCGAGCCAATAATCGCTTGAACCCCATCGGCCGGGGCCTACCAGCACATAGTTCTTTCCCTCGGCAGAGAACTTGCGGTTTATGCGCTCTATGTCGTCGGCAATGGTTGGATTGTTCATTGCCGTGAAGTCGTCGTCGGTTTTAACGTAAACCACATCAACTATGTCGTCCATTATGCCGTGGCCGAGGCTGTTGTGCGAGCGTAACAGACAATCGCTGTCGGGTATTGCCGCCACGTCCTCGTCGAGCATTTGTTTTGAGTCAACTATCGGTCGAATTTGCAGCAGGTTGAACGACAGCCCCTGTTCGGTAATGTTAGCAGCAAACTCTATCTCTACGGGGCGCTTCATTGCCTCCGCACCATTCTTCATTGACATCTGCAATATCTCTGGCAGTGGGAACACTCCGTTTTGCAGCAGTCCGCAGAACGATACTATCTTTCTGCCACCCTCGTAGATGCCGTCGCGTATTACTTGGTCGTAGGGGTCGAACGTAGATGCCAGATAATTGAGCGAGCCGTCTTTCTCAGCGTCTTTGACTTTCATCTTCAGTATGTTGAAGCCGTCGTCAACTTCAAAGTCGTCGGTGACAGCCTGCGTGTTGAGGGCGTAAAACTGCGTCTGCGTCTCTCTGAGCGCCGTCTCCATTTCGCTCATCTGCATAACTTGGTGCGGGTGATAGGGCGACACGCGCAGCGTTTGTCCGCCATCGACTATGTATTTGCCGAGTCCCAGCGCAAGGCTCGCCGTGCCGTCTTCAGCCTGTTCGTCGCCTACAGGGTAGTAGTTGATAGAGCGCAGCACACCACTGAGGTTGGGGTAGAAGAGGTCGCCATATTGCTGACCCACCACCTCTTGCAGTATCACTGCCATTTTCTCTTGGTCAATGACGTTGCTTGTGGCTGTCATGTAAGCCTTTGAATCTTTGTAGAACACCGATGCGTAAACACCCTTTATGGCAGCTGCCAACATGCGAATCATCTTCTGCTTGTCGTTAACGTAGGGTATCATGTAGGTGCTGTATATGCCGGCAAAGGGCTGATAGTGGCTGTCTTCAAGCAGCGACGACGAGCGTATGGCAAGCGGCTTCTTTGTGGCGTCGATAAAGGTGTAGAAGTCGTCTATGAACTCGTCAGACAACTGCGCTTTAAGAAACGCTTTCAGTATTTCCTCGTCAGAAGCGTCACTGAGGGCTATCTGATACAGGTTGTTGCTTTCCATGAACTGGTCGAATATGTCGGTACACAGCACCAGCGTCTTTGGTATCTGCACCGTGGCATTTGGAAAGCGGTTAAACTCAGGGTGCATCTTAACGATGTTGTCGAGAAAAGCCAAGCCACGACCTTTGCCGCCGAGCGAGCCGTCGCCTATGCGAGCGAAGTGAGCGTAGGTGTCGAACTTCATGCGGTCGAAGTCGGCTACCACACCTATGTTCTTCAGGTGTCGATACTGCACTATGGCGTCGAAGATAATCTGGCGGTGGGCGTCAACGTCTTGCAACTTGTGCCAAGTGATGTTTTTCAGAAACTCTGATACGGGGAATATGGCACGGGCGCAAAGCCAGCGGCTTATGTGGTTGCGCGACACGTGGTAGAGCATCGACTCTTGCGGTATCTTGAAGATGTTGTCTTGCAACTCTTTCAATGTGCTGATGCGCATTATCTCCTCGTGTGTGGTTGGATTGCGGAAAACGAAATCGCCAAAGCCCATATGGTCTTCCATGAGTTTTCTGAGGTCAACGCTCATCTTCTTTGAGTTCTTGTCAACAAAGAGGAAACCCTCGCTTTCGCACTTCTCACGGTTGGCAGAGTCAGAGCTCTCCATAATCAGCGGCACATATTCATCACGGTGGCGTATTTCGTCAAGCAGTTTTAGTCCTGCCTCAGCGTCCTTAGCACCGTTCATGGGGAAACTGGCATCACTTATCACGCCCTGTGTGTGGTCGTGGTACTTCTCGTAAAGTTGCATAGCTTCCTCGTAAGTGCGGGCAAGCATCACCTTTGGACGGCCGCGCATTCTTAAAGTTGCCGTGTGGCGGTTCAGCGCCTCGGTTGACAGTCGCTTGCTCTGTGCCAATATGTAACTATACAGATTTGGCAATATGCTGCTGTAGAAGCGTATGCTGTCCTCGACCAACAGAATCATCTGCACGCCGCTCTCTTCGATGTCGTGCTCAATGTTCATCTTGTCCTCTATCAGTTTGATGATAGACAGGATGAGGTTGGTGTTGCCCAACCAGCAGAACACGTAGTCGAATGCCGACA
>CAZPNJ010000055.1:0-10445 GCA_964587765.1 uncultured Prevotella sp. | reverse complement strand
AAATTATAGTGGACAGGTGCGCAATGGCAAGAAAAATCCGCAGTATGTATTTAATATGCTGTTTGACGGTGGCGTTATAGAGAGTGGAGCGGTGCTTAACGCCAAGATTTATGATGCCAACGACCGCCTCGGCATTTCCACCGGACTGGAGGCTAAGATGGAACAGCATGGATTGCGGTTTAGCCTGAACCAGAAGGATAATGTGCTGGGCTATAAAACGTTCCATGTCAATAAGGATAACTATCTGTTCTTGGCGGATGACCGTCGTGTGTCAGCCCGTATGAAGTTGACTGCTGACGACGGCACAGGTGCGCAGATATATACTAACGATTCAACAGATGCTCTGCAAGATATAACCCTTTCGCTACATCATTTTGATTTGGAGAAGCTGATGTCCGTCTTGCCATACACGCCTGCCGTGTCGGGTATTATGGACGGCGACTTCCATGCTGTTCAGACAACGGAAGATATCACCGTTTCATCGGCTATAAACATTGAAAATCTTGTGTATGAACGTCAAGCGATGGGCAATGTCGGCGCTGAGTTCGTTTATCTGCCAAAGACTGACGGCACGCACCATGTAGATGGATTCCTTACGGTCAACGACCATGAGGTTGCAAACATCATCGGCTCTTACGACTCAAAGGGCGCAGGCTCGCTTGATGCCACTCTTGTTATGGAGCGCACGCCACTACAGTTGCTTAATGGATTTATCCCTGACCAACTCATTGGCTTGCGTGGATATGGTGAGGGCGAACTGTCAGTGAAGGGTTCGCTCTCCGCACCACAGGTTAACGGCGAGATATATCTTGACTCGTCTTATCTGTTCAGTATTCCTTATGGCATAGAAATGCGTTTCGACAACGACCCAGTGCGTATCGTTGGTAGCAATCTGCTGTTTGAAAACTTCCAGATGTATGCCAATAACAATCAGCCGCTTGTTATGTCGGGCAACTTAGACTTTTCTAACCTTGACCGCATGATGCTTAACCTGCGTATGCGCGCCCGCAACTTCATGCTCATCGACGCTAAAGAAAACTCTCGCAGCGAAACGTTTGGCAAGGCTTATGTCAACTTCTTCGCAATGATGCAAGGACCTGTTGACAATCTTAATATGCGAGGCAGATTAGAGCTTCTGGGCTCTACTGATTTGAAATATGTATTGCGCGACTCGCCTCTGACGACAGACAACCAACTTGAGGGCTTGGTAGATTTCGTTGACTTCAGAGACACAACAAACGTATCTGTTGCGCGTCCGCCACTTTCTGGCTTTAATATGGACCTTACGGTAAGTGTTGATGAGGGCGCTCGCGTGATGTGCTTGCTCAATGCCGACCATACAAACTATGTTGACCTTCAGGGTGGTGGTGATTTGCGCTTGCAGTATTCGGCTTCTGAAATGCGCATCACCGGTCGTAATACTATAAGCAATGGCGAAATGAAGTATGCTTTGCCGGTAATCCCGTTGAAGACATTCACCGTTCAGGACGGAAGTTATGTTGAGTTTGTTGGCGACGCATTTAATCCCCGTCTTAATATCACCGCACTGGAGCAGACTAAGGCTAATGTGGGCGAAGGCTCGTCAGCACGAAGCGTCAACTTTGAGTGTGGCGTGAAAATTAGTAAGACCCTTAAAGATATGGGCTTAGAGTTTATCATCGATGCACCTGACGATATAACCCTGCACTCGCAATTCCAGGCTATGTCAGTTGAAGACAGGGGTAAGGCTGCGGTAACGATGTTGACCACAGGTATGTATCTCGCTGACGGCAACACCAGTTCGTTCTCGCTCAATAGTGCGCTAAGCTCATTCCTTAACAGCCAGATAAACGCTATCAGTGGCAATGCCCTTCGTACGCTTGACCTTACGTTTGGTATGGAGAATACTACGACTGCCACCGGTGCCACCCAAACAGATTATTCATTTAAGTTTGCCAAGCGTTTCTGGAACAACCGTCTGCGCATTGTCGTTGGTGGCAAACTATCAACGGGCTCTGAGGTGCAGTCGCAAAACGAATCGTTCTTCGATAACGTAACCTTCGAGTATCGCCTCGACCAGAACAGCAACAAGTACGCACGATTGTTCTACAACCGTGACGGCTATGACTGGCTTGAAGGTAACGTAGGCGAATATGGTGGAGGTTTCTTATGGCGCAGAAAAGTTCAGCACTTCAGCGATATATTCAATGTCTTTGGAAAAACAAAGTCTGATTTCCCAATTGTACAACCAAAAGATACGTTGCGCCGTGATACGGTTGTTCGCAAACGCTGATGCTTAGAACTTCAACTGAACACGGAAGTTCAGTTGACGACCGGTCAGATAGTTTGGTACTGCGTATTGCTGACTGGTAACATCGCTAATCCAATAATAAGAGTTTACGTTGTCTATTCCGAACAGGTTCAGACAATCTACGCCAAGCCACAGATTTTTTAATAGTATGCGGCTGTGGTGGTCGGTGTTGTCGTATAGCAGATAACTCATGCCAATGTCGGCGCGACGATATGCCGGTGCACGGAAAGAATTGTTTTCCAACTCCTTGTGTGGGGCTGCGAATGGCAGACCATCGGCAAACGCCAGTTTCAATGACATGCGCCAACGCTGTGTGCCGGGGAAATAGTCGGTGAAGAACAGGTTTACCGAGTATCTCTGGTCCGTAGGCAAAGGAATTGACTTGCCGCCAAGTTTCATGGCAGTGTTCATAAGCGACAGACTAATCCACGAGTCATAGCCCGGCACAAACTCGCCATACAGTTTCATGTCCAAGCCAAGTGCGTGGCCGCTTGCCATATTGTCGCCATAATATACTACCTGAACGTTGTTTATGCTATATGGTACGAGGTTGCTCAGTGCCTTATAGTAAGCCTCGGTAGTGAACTTGTATTTCTGCGAACGAATGTTGAAACGATAATCCATACCGGCTATGAAGTGAATTGAGCGCTGGCTTTTGGCTTTGCGATTTAGCGAGGCAAACGTTATGCCGTTGACGGTAGATGTGTCGCGCAACTCCTTATAGAAAGGCGCTTGATAGTAAACGCCAGTGGCAAAGCGCAGGGTAATGTTTTGATTGAACGAAGGTATAATGCCAAGCGAAACTCGTGGCGAGAGAATCGTTTCGTGGTTGAAGTTCCAGTGACTTAGGCGCAGACCGTAGTTGAGTGTAAACAATGTGTTGCCACCCGTGCTGGTGAAACGATATGTGTCTTGCAGATATGCCTCGGTGCGATTGGCTGAAAGCGTGTTGTTGGCTTTCATGGTGTAGTACATGTTTAGCGCATCGGGCGTGTTGGGTATTGCGTAGCCGCTTGAATCGCGCACCTCGTATTCGTTTGACTTCTCGCTGATGTGCTCACGCTTAAAAGTCAGTCCGGCTTCAAATGTGTGCCTTTTCGCCTTATGCTTAAACAGCATCTTCAGACTCTCAACATGAGCGTTCAGATAGTTTCTTGCGTGTTGAAAGAAAGTGCCCACGCCAAGGTTTTCGCTCGTTTCGGTTTGCGTCAGCCAGTATTGTCCCTGTATGTCGTAGGTCTCCTGCTCTTTGGTAGAGTAGGCTGAGCCTATCAGCGACAGCGATGTCTGGTCGGTGAAGTGGCGGGTTACGCCAATCGAACCGAAATATGTGCGGAAGAGGTCTTTCTCTTTTCCGTCGAAATATACACGGAAAGACTTTACGCTTTCCAGAGTGCCAAACTTCGTTTCACGGTCGGTGGGGTAGAAGTTGTAGTGATTGTCTGATATGTTGCCGATAATGTCAAACTCCCAACGCTTGTTTGGCGTGTAGTTCAGATAAGTCTGATAGTCAAGATACTTTGGCTCATACTCGCCTTTGGTGTCGAGTGACCCTAACAGATATTGGTTGGTCTTGTATCTTACACTGTTGCTCCACGAAAACTTTTTGTTGCCAAATCCGACGAAGGCGCTTCCTCCCAGCAGACTGACGCTGAAGTTTGCCTCTGCCTTGCGAGGGGTGCGATATGTAATGTCGAGCGCCGATGACATTTTGTCGCCATACTTTGCCTCGAAGCCACCGGTTGAAAAGCCAATCTTTTCAACCATGTCGGGGTTGATAACGGAAAGTCCCTCTTGCTGTCCCGAACGAACAAGGAACGGGCGGAACACCTCCACGCCGTTTATATATACGGAGTTCTCGTCAAAGGCTCCTCCGCGCACGTTGTACTGCGATGACAGTTCAGAGTGGGTGCTAACGCCAGCCTGACTTTGCAGCATCGCCTCAACGGCATTGCCCGTTGCTGATGGCATACGTTGCATATCTTCTTTCTTCAGTTCTTGCGTCTGCGAAGTCTGTCGGCGCATATCAGTGATTGTAACTTCGCCCAGACTGTTGTCGCTGTGCAGAGTCACCATCAGGTTTTGTTTGCCACGAGGATTGCGCAGCACACGTGTCTTTGCCTTGTAGCCGACCATTGAGAAACGAATAACCACCGAGTCAGATGAGTGCAACTGAAGTTTGAACTTGCCGTCCTTGTCAGTCATGGTAATCTTTCCCTGAGCAAGGCAAGCCACTGAGGCAAGTTCCATAGCATTGTTCTCGTCGTCGGAGACTTTACCCTGAAGAGTGAACGTTTGAGCCTTAGTGCCAACTACGACAAAAAGCAATATATATATAATAATGTATAGACGTTTCATCACTTTATTAACGTACACACTAAAAAAATATTGCAAATGAAAGAAAAAGTAGGCTTTATGTTTGGCGTTATATTGAAATATTTGTTATATTTGCCAATGTAGAACTAAATATTACTAACTTAAAACCAAAGCGACATGAAGAGAATCTTTATTCCTTTATACTTGGTTTTATTAACGTCAACCTTATGGGGTGAAAGTGTTACAGTTGAAAAGGCACAGCTGAAAGCTGCCGACTTCATCGCCAACACTACATCTTTCAGTAAGGGTAGCAAGGACGGAAAAGCCCTGATAGTCAGCCTTGCGGGCGAGGAGGCTGAAATATATTATGCGTTTAACGTTAATAATAACAACGGATTCGTGCTTGTTTCGGCAAGCGACAAGACACGTTCCATTATCGGCTATTCTGACAAGGGACGTTTTGATGCCCAAAACGCGCCGGCTGGTCTTAAAGACCTTATCAAGGTCTGGAATGCACAGATAGCCGAGGCAGAGCAATCAACAACGGTAAACAAGGCAAAGAACAAACATCATTCAACACTCCTGAAAGCTTCGCGCACAGATGTTGATGCCATGCTGCAAACCACCTGGGGGCAGGATGTGCCGTTTTATAATCTTTGCCCTACCATGACCCGCAGTGGGGTGCAATACTCCTGCGTGACGGGTTGTGTGGCAACGGCAATGTCGCAGATAATAAGATACAACGAGTATCCTGCTTCAGGAGTGGCTCTTCCTTCATATACCACCCGTACCTATGGGCTAAACGTTGAGGCGATGCCTGCTACAACGTTTGACTTCTCTAATATGCTCGATGATTACAGTTCTGTTTACACCACTGCTCAGGCAACGGCGGTGGCAACGCTTATGCGCTATTGCGGACAGGCGGTTGAAATGGATTATAGTTCGGGTACTTCTGGCGCATACGACACTAAGGCGTTATCTGCGCTGAAGGTGATGGGATATAACGTAAACGCTGCCTTCAGAAGCAGCGAAAACTATTCGGTAGATGGCTGGATTGACTTGTTGTATAATGAGTTGAAGAATAACCGACCACTGTTTTACGAGGCTCAGACAAGCAGTGGCTCTGGTCATGCCTTTATAATTGACGGATACAGGGCGAGCGACACCACTTTCCATATAAACTGGGGCTGGGATGGCGTTTCTGACGGATATTACTCAATATATCTGTTGTCGCCCGACGTGCAGGGCACTGGTGGCTCAAGCAGCGGATATTATTACAGTATGAAAGCTATCGTCGGACTTGCCAAGACGACCACTGACGTAGAGCCAGAAACATCATTCGTCAGCACTGATGCCGCTAATGTCAGCGTGGCGAGTGGCGATGTCGCTGACGTTATGGTAGTTGGCAGCAATGCCTCTATTCCGTTTACAATAACCAACAATGACCCTGTCTCAGACTATAAGGGACGGGTATATCTCTCAGAATTTTCGTATGACGGCAATCAGACTACCGTAACTCTTACCGATGTTGACTCTATGCCGTTATGTATAGCGGCAGGCAAGACACTCGTGTTGAACTTTGACCACGTGTTTGCTACATCTGGCGTGAAGTATCTGTCGCTGTCAGTTGGCGCAAGCCTTTCCGCACAGGTGGTTAATTATTCAGATATAAACGTAACGACGGTTACGGTCAACGACATTAGTACCAATGGCATATCGGCCGTGTGCAACCTTACCAACGGCATAACCATCGCCGCCGGCAAGACGTTCATTACCAATAAAAAGGTGAGCGGCTCGTTTGTCGTCAGCAATAGTTCTGACGCAAGCGTGTCCAATAGTTACTATGTGTCGATAGGCCGCTTCCCGCTCCACTCATATTCGGGCAGATATGTCTATGCCACCGACGCCGAGGTTCTTACCATTCCAGCCTCTGGAACGGAAACCATTGACTTCGATTATGACATCACCGACACCACGTCTTACAGATATGTGGCTTATCTTTTCTGTAGGGTAAATCAAGGTGGCGCTTATAGCAATCATGGACTGTGTCAGTCCACGACTCTCTGTACGCCTTACTATACCGTTTACGATGGCTCGGGCGTGGCGACCGACGTTTCAATAGCCAGCCTTGACGATGCCATTGAAGTTGACGCCACGGATGCGCTTTCAGTTGACCTCACGTCGCTGTCAAACGCCAGCGTGACCACCGTTAGCGATAATCCAAACTGCATATACTATTTAGGCTCAAGCGCCTCTTACCCGTCAGACTTGCACACATCTATGGTGCCGGAAGTGCTGAAAGGCAGAAACGTTGCTTTCTATATCCCCAGTTATGGCGTGTATTTCAGTGTTGACACCATAGTACTGCGCGACGACAATGACTATTTCGCCTCAAACATGGTTTACGCCAAAAACATAGTCTATAAGCGTCGCTTCAACAAAGGATATAGTGCCGGCACTGGCTGGGAAACGATAGCCCTGCCGTTTAACGTTACTTCCGTAAGAAAGGGCGATGGTACTCAGGTGTCGTGGTTCAAGTCGTCAACCGATGAGAATGGCAGGTTCTGGGTGATGCGCTTCGTTGGCGACGAGCCGGAGGCAGTGGTGTTCTCTCACGCCATGGTAATGTCAGCCGATGTGCCTTACATAATAGCCGTTCCGGGCGATGCTTATGTGTCATCGCTGAGGCTTACTGACGATACGCTTCAGTTCAGGTACGACTATACGGACAATGACTACAACTATGGACTCTTGCAAGTAAGTCGTGACGACTGCGACGACAACAGTGGCAGCTACTATACGTTTATGCCTCTGACCAAGTCAGACGCTGTAAGAAACTGTTATGTGCTGAACGAAACTGGCGACAGCTTCAGGCTGGTTTCAAGTTCCACTGCCGTTTCGCCTTTCAGAGGTTATTTGACGTCGTTGTCGTCGGGCATGTTAGGCTCGCTTTGTATTGACTTTGACAATATCGCTACGCAGATTAGTCAAAAGACTAAGGCGCAATCAGCCAAGGCTGGCGGCAAGCGATACAATCTGCAAGGCATGCCAGTGGCTCGCCACTATAAAGGCGTGGTGATAGAAAACAATAAGAAGTACGTTAAATGAGTGGGAGAGAGACGACATGAATAAAAGATATGAAAAACCCAATATCATGACGACGAGGTTTGGAGTGCAAGCGGTGCTTCAGGCGTCGTCGCTAAATCCTAACCCGACCCCACCTGGAATAGGTGGTGCCAAGTTGAGCTCCAAGTCGTATGAATGGGATATTCGTGACGAGGCGGAAGATGAGTCCGACGACTTTGACGAAGGCAATTGGACGGAGGAATAGGATGAGAAATTATATATGCAAAAGGTCGGGAACAAGTCGCAAAGGCTTGCTCCCGATTTTTGTGCCCTTTAATCAATGGTTAAACGGCGATATCCGACGGACATTTTTGCCTGAAACTAAAAGTTCCCCTTATAAGGAGAGATAATTCCCCTTACAAGGAGAAATGTTTCCTCTTATAAGGGGAGTTTGTTCCTCTTATAAGAAGAGTTTGTAATTTTAGGTAAAATTGTCCATAATCACAGGCGTGACTAATTTTAGTTATAGGTGTAACTGTTTTTAGTTTAGGGCGTGATTGTTTGTACTTACGGGCAAAAGAAATCCGCAACACTTGCGTGAGTGCTGCGGATAATGGTTGTCGTTGATTTCGCTTCAAACGGTGCTGTCAGGTGAAATCAACTGAGTTTAATCTGAATTTATTCTTTGTTGGCACGCTTGCGCTCCAGATGGTCAAGAATAACCTTGCGCATACGAATGTTCTCAGGGGTAACCTCAACGTATTCGTCGCCCTTGATGTATTCAAGACATTCTTCAAGACTGAGAACGGTCTTAGGTATTACGCGAGCCTTTTCATCTGAACCTGAGGCGCGAACGTTGGTCAACTGCTTTGCCTTGGTTACGTTGATGACAAGGTCTTTGTCGTGAACGTGTTCGCCAATGACCTCACCAGCGTAAACGTCCTCGCCTGGGTCGATAAAGAACTTTCCGCGGTCTTGCAGTATGTCAATGCTGTAAGCGTAAGAGGTTCCAGTCTCCATAGCCACGAGCGAACCGTTGGTACGACGTACTATCTCGCCCTTCCATGGCTGATACTCCTTGAAACGGTGAGCCATGATGGCTTCGCCCTGAGAGGCTGTCAGCACGTTGGTGCGCAGACCAATGATGCCACGAGAAGGGATTTCAAACTCTATGTCAACTCGGTCGCCCTGAGTGCTCATGCCGGTCATCTCGCCCTTACGACGGGTTACCATATCAATCATTTTGCTTGAGAACTCTTCCGGCACGTTGATTGTGAGTTCCTCTATCGGCTCACACTTCTCGCCGTCAATCTCTTTGATGATAACCTGTGGCTGACCTACCTGCAACTCGTAGCCCTCGCGACGCATGGTCTCAATCAGCACACTGAGGTGCAACACGCCACGTCCGCTGACTATCCACTTGTCGGTAGAGTCCTCGAAAGGAGCCACACGCAATGCGAGGTTCTTTTCAAGTTCTTTCTTAAGTCGGTCGTTGATATGGCGCGAAGTGCAGAACTTGCCCTCCTTGCCGAAGAAAGGCGAGTCGTTGATGGTGAATAGCATACTCATGGTAGGCTCATCAATAGCGATAGGCTGAAGAGCCTCTGGATTCTCAAAGTCGGCGATGGTGTCGCCAATCTCAAAGTTCTCAAGTCCGATGACTGCGCAAATGTCGCCACTGTCAACGTGGTCGGTCTTCACGCGACCCATGCCTTGGAAAGTGTGAAGCTCTTTAATCTTAGTCTTCTCTTGAGTTCCGTCGCGATGGCAAACGGTAATGTTCATGCCGTCTTTCAGAGTTCCTCTGTGTACGCGACCCACTGCTATACGACCAGTGTAGTTACTATAGTCAAGAGATGTGATAAGCATCTGAGGCGTTCCCTCCAACTGCTTTGGAGCAGGTATTATCTCAACAATCTTGTCAAGTAGGTATTCTATATTGTCGGTTGGCTTCTGCCAGTCTTCTGCCATCCAACCGTTCTTTGCTGAACCATAAACTACTGGGAAGTCGAGCTGGTCCTCAGTAGCGTCGAGCGAGCACATGAGGTCAAACACCATTTCGTAAACTTCCTCAGGACGGCAGTTTGGCTTATCTACCTTGTTTACTACGACGATAGGTTTCAGTCCGATTTGCAGAGCCTTCTGCAACACGAAGCGTGTTTGTGGCATAGGGCCTTCAAAGGCATCAACTAACGGAATACAGCCGTCAGCCATGTTCAGCACGCGCTCCACCTCGCCACCGAAGTCAGAGTGTCCCGGGGTATCAATAATGTTGATTTTTACATCTTTCCAT
This sequence comes from uncultured Prevotella sp., assembly GCA_964587765.1. Classification (GTDB taxonomy): domain Bacteria; phylum Bacteroidota; class Bacteroidia; order Bacteroidales; family Bacteroidaceae; genus Prevotella. Next base: position 480 of record CAZPNJ010000055.1, on the reverse strand, counting down.
GTGATAGAAACGTTTTTAGAAAGAATGGTTATTCCGCGCTCTCGCTCCAAATCGTTAGCGTCAAGCACTTGTGAACTGTTATCCTGTCCTTCTCTAAAAAGCTTTCCTGCTAACATCATTTTGTCAACCAATGTTGTTTTTCCGTGGTCAACATGTGCAATAATTGCGATGTTTCTAATGTCTTGCATCTTTTTTACCTTAAATAAATTCGGGTGCAAAGTTAGTCTATTTTTGTCATTTATGCAAAATCAAAGGTTAAGAAGTTGAGTAAGTTACGGAGTTATGGCATCTGCATCAGCACAAATGCGCCCCTATTATATATAATTAAGGTGTAGCCGCTGGCGTTTGTGGAAGAATAAAAAAATAGTTGAAAAAAAAGCGCTAAAAGTTTGCGGGTTACGAAAAAAGCCTTTACCTTTGCACACGCATTTGGAGAAATGCACTATCCAAAAGATAGCTTATGCGGCAATAGCTCAGTTG
>CAZPNJ010000054.1:0-10477 GCA_964587765.1 uncultured Prevotella sp. | reverse complement strand
AGATATCTGACGGCAGCAACAGGCGACATAAACGCCGTTATAGAGCGACACTTAGGCAGCACGTCAACCACCCTATTCTTCTTGATGGGTGCAATGACAATCGTGGAGCTGGTTGACCAGAACGGAGGGTTCAACTTCGTGCGCGACACAATGCAGACCCGTAGCAAACGAAAACTGTTATGGCGCATAGCATTCATGACATTCTATCTGTCGGCGATACTCGACAACCTGACCACTTCGATTGTAATGATTATGATATTGCGCAAGCTGGTTAGCGACCATAAAGACCGCATCATATATGCCGCGCTGGTAATCATAGCAGCCAATTCAGGTGGAGCGTTCTCGCCAATCGGCGACGTAACAACCATTATGCTTTGGAACAAGGGCGTGATTACTGCCCCCGGAGTAATAAAGGAGGTGTTCCTGCCATCAGTTGTGTCAATGGTAATACCTGCACTGATAATGCAAACCATGCTGAAAGGTCAGTTGAAGTTCACAGCGACACAGGAAAGCGCCGTTGCCGCCAGCGACCTCACTACAACGCAGCGCAAGATAGTTTTCTTTATTGGCGTGGGCGGACTTATGTTCGTGCCGGTGTTTAAGAGCATCACTCACCTGCCTCCATTCGTTGGCATATTGTTAGTGTTGGGTGTGCTTTGGACCGTAACAGAGATTTTCTATAGTCGATTGTCAGAGAAAGAAGAGAAGGGCGCCATGCAGAAGCGCGTCACGGCCATGTTGCGCAGAATAGATATGTCAACCATACTGTTCTTCCTCGGCATACTAATGGCAGTGGCTTGCTTGGAGTCTATTGGAGTATTGGCCCAACTTGGCACGACCCTTAACGAGGTAAGTGACAACAACCACTATGTTGTGACAGGTGTTATTGGAGTACTGTCGAGCATTGTTGACAATGTGCCTTTGGTAGCAGGTTGCATGGGCATGTATCCAGTTGACCCAGTGGCAGGTGCCGACATGGCGATAGACGGAATATTCTGGCAGCTGTTGGCATATTGCGCAGGCACAGGCGGTTCAATGCTCATTATCGGTTCAGCGGCAGGCGTAGTAGTCATGGGACTTGAGAAGATTACATTCGGTTGGTACATGAAACACATTACTTGGATAGCATTCGTTGGCTATTTGGCTGGAATTGCTTGCTACTGGGTAGAGAAGACATTCTTATTTTAACATAGCAAAAAACTTATTCTAATTTGGGGAAAGAGTTCTGCCTAACCCTCCATAAGGGCTGACGGTCAGGACTCTTTTTTTGTTTCACTATCATAAGGAGTTACCGTTCTTGCACAAACGAAAAGACTTTATTAACTTTGCACCCGATAAAAGAACGCCAATGCTAAAGATTGAGAGTAAACGGAGAATTACGGCAAGAATACTACTTTTTGTATTCGTTGCAATGCTTTCGGCTACCGCGCTTCACGTTCACCAAGCGAATGACAGCGCAAACGAAGACTCCTGCTCTCTATGTCTGCACCACGTTCGCCACGATGGTCACTTAAGCAACAAAGCTCAAACAATAGAGCATTGTGTACTTTGCCAGTTGTTAGCCACACCCTTTGCAATGGCGGCAGGCTATACGGCTAAAGTAAATGCGAACAACAAATATATTGTTCCACTGACTTATGTAGCAAATTACGCAAGCATAAGCATAGGCATAAATGCCACAAGGGCTCCGCCCGCCGTTTACTATTACACATTATAATATATAGACTCAAACAATAGTAAACAAAACAAGCAACAAATAAGAACAATGAAATCAATCGCAACAATGTTGCTCGCAGCAATAACCATGTCTGCGAGTGCCAATACGTATATAAACAATAATAACGCCGAAAAAGCTCCCGAAGCAAACGCCGCGAAGGAAGCGCTTAACGACACGACAAAGGACTCGCACTTTATATGCGCGAAAGACCTGAACGAGGTTGTTGTATCGGGAATGACGGGTGAAACGAAATTGAAATACTCACCCACTCCAATATCACTGATGACAGCAGAACAACTGCGCACCACAAGTGCGCCAAACATAATTGACGCTATAGCAAAGTTGCCCGGATTATCGCAGATAACAACGGGTAGTGGCATATCAAAACCGATAATCAGAGGCTTGGGCTACAACCGTGTAGTAGTGGTGAAAGACGGAGTAAGACAAGAGGGTCAGCAATGGGGCGACGAACATGGCGTTGAGATAGACCCACAAAGCGTTGGCTCGGTGGAAGTACTGAAAGGTCCCGCAAGTCTCAGATATGGTTCTGACGCAATGGCTGGCGTAGTGGTATTCCACAACAATGCCACCCAGCCAGAGAACACCATGAAGACGGAGGCTGGCGCAGAGTACCAAACCAACAACGGACTGTTTGCTTACTCAATAAACAATGCCGGCAACAAGAACGGTTGGCTATGGGATTGGCGCTATTCATATAAACTGGCGCACGCATATAAAAACAAATATGACGGCTATGTGCTGAACACACAGTTTAAGGAAAGAGCCGTAAGCGGAATGATTGGCAAAAACGCTAATTGGGGTCACTCTCACCTGAACCTCAGTTACTATCATTTGACACCTGCCATCAGCGAGGGTGAAAGAGATGAACAAACGGGACAATTCGTGACGGAAGACGATATAGCCACTAAAGACCAGTTGAAGACTTACGGCTTTAATCTGCCATTTCAACAGATTAAGCACTATAAAGCAGTGTTTGACCAATTGCTATATTTGGGCAATGGGAGCCTAAAAGCAACCGTCGGTTATCAGCAAAACAGACGTCAGGAGTTTGAAGAGAGCAGCAGCGAGCCAGGACTTGACATGAGACTTCAAACCGTAAGTTACGACATTAACTACACTCTACCAATGGCTGGCGGCTGGCGCACGATATATGGCATTGGCGGAATGTATCAGAAGAACGACAACCTCGGCGAGGAAATGCTGATACCAACATATAACCTGTTTGACTTAGGAGTATTCGCAACCGCCAACAAGCAGATTGGCAAATGGAATTTGAGCGGAGGACTTCGCTTTGACAACCGCCACTTCAGCAGTAAAAACATGGAAGACCACTTCGCAAGCATAAGCAAAGACTTCAATGGCGTGACCGGAAGCATTGGCGCAGTGTATGACATGAACAAGCACTTTAACATAAAGGCAAATATTGCCCGCGGATTTCGCGCACCCAACGCCAGCGAACTTGCCAGCAACGGTCACCACGAAGGATCTCTTAGATATGAATTGGGCAACGCTGGTCTGAAAGCAGAAAACAGTTGGCAGATTGACCTCGGCATCGATTACACCTCAACCTACGTTGACGCACAACTTTCAGTTTTCGCAAACAGGGTAAACAATTACATATTCATTCAGAAATTGGGCAATACCATTATTGATGATGTGCCAGCATACCAATATATAGGCGGAGACGCTCAACTGTTTGGCGGCGAGGCAACCGTTGAAGTTCACCCACTAAACAGACTACACGTAATAAACTCGTTCTCATACGTTAACGCAAAGCAACTGCACCAAACGGCTGACCACGAATATCTGCCAATGACACCTATGCCAAGATATACGTTTGACGTTCATTACGACATAATCAACGATGGCAAAACGCTGAGCGACCTTTATGTATCGGCACAGATGGAATGTTACATGAAGCAAAACTACTATCTGAAAGCATACGACACGGAGACTGCCACTACCGGCTATGGCTTGCTGAACGCCACTATTGGCGCTACGTTGAAGGCAGGCAAGCGAAAAGTCGCTGACATATACATTACAGGCAGCAATCTGCTGAACAAAGCCTACCAAAATCATCTTAGCAGATTGAAATACGCGGATATGAATAATGCCACTGGCAGGAGTGGCATTTATGAAATGGGAAGAAACATTTGTTTCAAAGTAGTAATTCCTTTCACAGCGAAAATTTAATATGACGCTGTGCAAGGAATACCAATATTGATTACTCTCTGACGGATATCGTCCAAAATGGCATGAGATGCCTTTTGGATGCTTCCGTCGGGAGTTTCTCTCGCAATAGTATAAATCATTACCTCTGAAGGCTTTATCTGCTGCAAAGCCTCAAGCCATGGATTGACATATTCATCGCCAGTGTTGTCAACACTTACGCCATCGTCGTTATGGCCAGTCATAAACATGGTTTGAACTATAACGTGACCATTGAAAGACTTCATGTTTTCAACCACCTCGCTTGCCCTATAAATGGAAGAAACAGGGCGGTCAACAAGGCGAATGTAATCATCATTGACCGTATCGAGTTTTAATATATTGTTGTCAACCAACATAAGCGCATCGTGAACTTCCTTGCGACCGCAAAGAGTAGAATTGCTAAGAACGCTTATCTTGGCATTAGGGCAATATTTGTTTCGTAGTGAAATAGTGTCTTGAATTACCCCAAGAAACTGAGGGTGACCCGTTGGCTCGCCATTACCTGCAAAGGTAATTACATCAGGAGGAGTACCATCGGCGTGCATTTCAATGAGTTTACGCCCCAAAGCCTCAGCCACTTCCGTGCGGGTAGGGCGCTTGGCATCGGTACGATGAGTGGAGTTGTAACCACATTCACAATAAATACAATCGAAAGTACACATTTTGCCATCTTTAGGCATTAGGTTCACACCAAGCGAAATACCAAGACGGCGGCTGTTTACAGGGCCATAGATAGGTGTAGGATAAAGAACTGTGCTCATTATTTGAATATTTTCTCTCCTTTAAGTCTTTGACTTATAATTGAGTGCAAATGTATAATAAATAAATTACTTTTCTTCATTATTTTAGATTTTATTCGTAATTTTGCACCAAATTCGCCATATAAGGCACTTCATTATAATGAAAAGAAAAAAGAAAAGTACTCGCAGCCACCACGGTTTGCAGGTTGTAACTCTGTGCATAAGCACAGCTATGGTTCTTGTTTTATTGGGGCTGGTAGTGTCTTCAGTGCTTACTGCACGCAACTTATCTACTTATGTAAGACAAAATCTTACTGTTACAATGATGCTTGAAAGCGACATGACAAACTCTGAAGCCATGCAAATGTGCCAGACTTTGCGCAATCGCCCTTATATAAACACCCTTAATGACATCAGCAAAGAGCAGTCTTTGAAAGAGCAGACAAAGGCAATGGGCACTGACCCTTCCGAATTTATCGGGGCAAATCCATTCTTGTCGTCTATAGAATTGCAATTAAAGGCTGACTATGCTAACACCGACTCGCTAAGGTGGATTAGCAAAGAGTTGAAAAGATACCCAAAAGTGAGTGAGATAAACTATCCGCAAGACTTAATTGACAGCGTAAACGCCACACTTAGCAAAGTGAGCATCGTATTATTGGTGCTGGCTGTTTTGCTGACTTTCGTAAGTTTCTCACTTGTAAACAACACCGTTCGTTTAGGAGTTTACGCCCGCAGATTCTCTATTCACACCATGAAACTGGTGGGAGCATCGTGGGGATTCATTCGCAAGCCATTCGTTTTGCAAGCGATATGTATCGGCGTAATCGCAGCACTTATCGCTAACCTTGCGCTTGCCGGCGGAGTATATGCTTTATACACATACGAGCCAGACGTGCTGACGGTACTCACATGGCAGGTAATGACCATAACGGCAGTATCTGTATTGCTGTTTGGCATGATAATAACAGCCGTTTGCGCAGACTTATCTGTAAGGAAATTCCTGAGGATGAAGGCTGGAGAGTTATATAAGATTTAACGGCTAAACGGATAGACGGCTACCCGGCAATAATAAGAAAAATTAAAATCAAAGAAATATGGACAAAAGAAATTTAGCGTTCGACAAGATGAACTTCATTTTAATTGCAGCTGGAATGTTGGTTGTAATTATCGGTTTCATACTACTAAGCGGTGGAAGTTCAGACTATGAGCATTTCGATGAATCAATATTCAACGCCATGCACATAAAGGTTGCGCCAGTAGTTTGTTTGTTTGGATTTGCATTTATCACTTACGGTGTAATGCGCAAGCCAAAGGACATTGAAGTAGAAGAAAATAACGATACGAACGTCTAAATGACTGTAATAGAGACTATCATCATTGCGATTGTTGAGGGACTGACTGAGTTTCTGCCAGTTTCATCAACTGGTCACATGATAATTACACAGAATCTGCTGGGTGTAGAGAGCACTCCCTTCGTGAAGGCTTTCACCATAATAATTCAGTTTGGAGCAATACTCTCTGTAGTATGCCTTTACTGGAACAGATTTTTCCGTCTTGACCACACTCCGGCACCCGAAGGCAGCACCGCCATTGAAAAGTTCCTGCACAAATGGGACTTCTATTGGAAGTTGCTCGTCGCATTCATTCCGGCAATGGTCTTTGGACTATTAGCCAAAATGACCGGACTGATAGACAAATTCCTTGAAAACGTGCAGGTGGTTGCCATAATGCTTGTTGTTGGTGGCATATTCATGCTCTTCTGCGACAAGATATTCAACAAAGGCTCAGAAGAAAACAAGATAACCAACAAGAGGGCTTTCAACATCGGTTTATTCCAGTGCATATCAATGATACCCGGAGTAAGCCGCAGTATGGCTACCATCGTTGGTGGCATGGCTCAGAAGTTGACAAGAAGAGCCGCCGCCGAATTTTCTTTCTTCCTTGCCGTGCCGACAATGGCTGCGGCAACAGCACTTGACGTATTAGAACTGTTTATTGGCGATGATGCCAACACGTCGTGGGCAACCACAGACAATATAATGATGCTATTGTTGGGCTGTGTGGTAGCGTTTATAGTTGCCCTGCTCGCAATGAAATGGTTTGTGAACTTCCTCGCCAAGTATGGTTTCCGCGCATTTGGCGTTTATCGAATATTGGTTGGTGGTTTCATACTGGTTTGGCTGATGTTAGGTCACTCACTGACAATGGTTGATTAAGCAACGCATTACCAACGACATTGTTTCATTACAACCATTAAAAAAGACGAACTGAAATGAACTTTATCCAAGGGGAAAAGATATACATAAACAAACCATATAAACTCTCAAGTTTCGGTGCGCTGGCACACATAAGATATTTAATATCACAGAAGTTGGGAGTAAGAAAAGTAAAGACTGGCCACTCCGGCAAATTAGATCCTCTTGCAACAGTTGTATTGATATTATGCACTGGCCGCTGCACCAAAGAGATTGAGCAACTGCAAGCTCACTCAAAGGAATACACCGCCACACTGCAGTTAGGCGCTACCACCGTAAGTTACGACATGGAGCATGAGGTAAACGCCACATATCCAACCGACGGAATAACCAAGGAGAAAATCATTGAGACGCTGAAGCAGTTTGTGGGCGACATAGAGCAAAAGCCACCATCGTTCAGCGCATGTAAAATAGATGGCAAAAGAGCGTATAAGTTAAGTCGCAAAGGCGAAGACGTAAAACTCAAAGCAAAGAAAATTCACATTGATGAAATAGAGCTGACGTCATTTGATGAAGAAAAGATGCAAATGAGCATCAGAGTGGCTTGTGGCAAAGGCACTTACATCAGAGCGTTGGCACGAGACATTGGCAGAGCGTTGGGCTCTGGAGCATATCTGACGGCACTCTGTCGCACCAGAGTAGGCAACGTGAGAATAGAAGATTGTATTGATTACGACCATTTTCAAGAATGGCTTGACAAGCAAAATATAGAAGATCAAATATGAAGTTATCACAATTTAATTTCAACCTTCCGGTAGAGCAAGTAGCGCTCTACCCACATAGTTTTGAACGTGAATATGTTGAAGAAGACGGCACTAAGGGCACTTTCAGCGTGATACGCCGAGACGAGAGCCGTCTGATGGTTGTTCACAAGCAATCACAAAAGATTGACATGTATCACACCGACAAGAAAGGTAAGGAAATAGAAGGCGACTTCATTCAGTTTAAGGACGCGTTGAACTATTTCTCAGAGGGTGATACATTCATCTTGAATAACTCCAGGATTTTCCCTGCGCGACTGTTTGGCACAAAGGAGAAGACCGATGCTAAGATTGAGGTTTTCCTCTTGCGCGAATTAAACGAGGAAATGCGCTTATGGGACGTATTGGTAGAACCTGCCAGAAAGATACGTATCGGCAACAAACTATTCTTTGACGACAGCGGCACTATGGTTGCCGAGGTTATCGACAACACCACCAGTCGCGGACGAACACTCCGATTCCTATACGACTGCCCACACGACGAGTTCAAAGCCGACCTCTTCGCACTTGGCTCAGCACCTCTGCCACGATACATCATCGACCACAAAGGCCCGAAACTCGACAGCAAGGGCAAGCCAATGAAAGATGAGAAGGGCAATGTAATCATGGACTTTGACCGCCCTGTGACACCAGAGGACATGGACAACTTCCAGAGCATCTTCGCCACCGAAGAGGGTTCTGTTACCGCTCCTGCCACAAGTCTACACTTCACTCGCGAGATGATGAAGCGCATGGAGATTATCGGCATTGAAACAGCCTTCATAACCCACCACTGCGGACTTGGTATTTACAACACTATTGAAGTTGAGGATTTGACTAATCAAAATCTTTACTCTGAGCAGATGAACATTCCTCTGCAGGCTTTGTAAAAGGTAAACAAAGCAAAGGCCGAGGGCAAACACATCTGTGCCGTTGGCGCAAGCGTAGTAAGAGCCACAGAGACTGCCGTTGGCACTGACGGACTGCTGAAAGAATATGAAGGCTGGACAAACAAATTCATCGTTCCTCCTTACGACTTCGGACTGTCTGACTCAATGTTGGTAAACTTCTATCACCCTGAGTCAACACTGCTGATGGAGACTGCTGCTTTTGGCGGCTACGAGTTGATTATGGAAGCATACGACATGGCTGTAAAGAACGGCTATAAGTTTGGTTGCTTCGGTGACTCACTGCTTATTCTCAACGACTAAAAGCAAACGAATATGGCAGTAAACAAAGATAACGACAATCAACAAAAGAAACACATTGTTTATCTGGGCTTAGGTTCAAACATCGGCAACAAGAAAGCCAACATCGAACTTGCCATAATGGAAATAAGAAAGAGCGTCGGAGATTTTCTCCGTCGCTCTTCATACTATGAGACTGAGCCATGGGGCTTTGAGTCAAAAAACTATTTTGTAAATAACGTCATCTGCATTGCAACGGCGCTTTCGCCCTTCCAGTTGTTGCAAGCCGCACAAGAGATAGAACGAAAACTTGGGCGCACTGAAAAGTCTGTCAACGGCGTATATCACGACCGCACGATAGACATTGATATACTGCTCTATGACGACATAACCCTTAATACCAGCGAACTAACCATTCCGCACCCATTGATGAGGGAGCGCGACTTCGTTATGAAGCCACTTCACGAACTGCTCCCCTCTTTCTGAATTCCATTAAATATATATACATGAGGAACGCCATAATCAGTATGGTGTTGCAAACTATTGATACCACCGGCGACCATTCCTTAGCAATGAACCACATGGCAAAGTAAATAATAGCAGCCATAAACACATAGCCCGTAATCTGCAATATCGGATAGTCTATCGGATATTGCTTCTGACCAACGAAATAAGACAACACCATACACGTAGCATAGCCGGCAAAACCACCCCAAGCACAGGCGATATAACCGTATTGAGGAACGAAAACCACGTTGACCAATATCAGCACCGCACAGCCAATTCCAGAGAATATGGCACCGTAAATGGTTTTATCTATCAGTTTGTACCAGAACGACAGATTAAAGTAAATGCCCATCATTATCTCGGCAGCCATAACTATTGGCACCACCCTCAGGCCCGTCCAATAATCCTTGCCGATTAGATGACGCAGAATATCCATATAGCCCACTACGCAGAGGAATGCCAGCAACGTGAAGATAATGAAAAACTTCATTGCCTTGGCATACATTATTTTGCTGTCTTTCTGCTTGGCACCGGCAAAAACAAACGGCTCGTAAGCAAAGCGGAAAGCCTGTGTAATCATTGCCATAATCATGGCTATCTTCGATGCCGCTCCATAGATACCCAACTGCATGTGAACGTCTGACTGTTTATACAAATATGGGAAGAGTATCTTATCAGCCGTCTGGTTTAATATACCAGCCACACCAAGTATCAGTATTGGCCACGCATAGTGCAGCATACGGCTCACCAACTGGCGGTCAAACTTATAACTCAATCCCTTCAATTCTTTCAGCAAGAACAGTGTGAGCGATGCCGAGCAGAACAGATTTATGTAAAACACCCATGCCACGTCGAGCGTGAAGTTGTCATCGTAGATGCCAAACAAATTCCACTTCATTGAAGGCAAGAACACGAAATATGCCAAATTCAACGTAATCAGCATAACGATGTTAAGCAACTTCAATGCGGCAAACTTTATGGGGCGCTTCTGGTATCTGAGGTAATCAAACGGAATGCACTGGAAAGCGTCTATAGCCACGCAGACAAACATCACCGCCACGAAGTCCTTATGCTCTACATAGCCCATAGCAGAGGC
>CAZPNJ010000053.1:0-10623 GCA_964587765.1 uncultured Prevotella sp. | reverse complement strand
ACTTCAATAGCTAACGCATAACCTGATGCAGCGTCTTTCTCATATCCATATTTACGATACAATTCACTCGCACGTGTTGTTATAGAAAGTACACTATCATATTGTTGTAACAAGTAATATGGATCTACTAAATGATCGACCTCATCTATTGCCCCTAAAGTATCTCCTGACAGCAAAGAGTATCGCACAGCTAACGGATATAATTTTATTTCTTCTTGCGGCATATTTTGATTGTCAAATAGCAATTTCATCTGCGCAACAATTCTACTCATTGTAGTGTAATCACAGTCGGCAGCAGTGGTGTCGGCACAGGAAAGTGCCTCGTAGAAACAGTCAAGGGCACGAGGCGATTCGTTAAGGTCAACGTAAGCGCAGGCGAGTATATAGCGAGAAAGCATTTGTTCATTGGCAGTACCATTATCGGCATAGTAGTTTACAACGGTGCGAATGATGCTGTCGCTATGAAACATTGCTTTTGACTTGTTAAGCGCCTTTTGCGTAAGCAGCAGGTAGCGCATACGAATGTTTTCATTGACAGACTGAAATCTTACGGAATCGGCAAGCAAGCGACGGTAAACAGAGTCGGGATTAACGTCTATCAGTGAGTCAGCCACTGACAGATATTCTTTTTGTTGCCTACTCTGTTCACCGCAGCTTGCGAAGAACAGCATTAACGATAGTGTGATTACGATGTTACGAAGTTGTGCCATTCTTAATTGTTTTGCCGATTTTATGGGTTTGTTATTTCAGTGCGAAGCAAAGGGGGCTATGGTTTTGGCGTAAGCCCTTAGCCACGCTCTTGGCATTGTTGCGAGCGCCAGTGAGAGACGTGTGGGTATGGTCGTGATTGAAATATGCCTTTGCCTTTTCTTTGCCAATCTTATCAAGGAAGTCGGCAGAGATGTTGTGAACATCAACGAGTTCACAACCAGTTTCTTCAGCCACCTGTCTGTACCAACGTCCGTAAGAGTCGTTGCGACGCTCTATCTTGCCAACCGGCCACTCGTTGCGAGGAGTGAGCGAAACGATGATTGGAGTAGCGCCCTTCTCACGCACGTCTTGAATGAACTTTTTAAGATACCAGCCGAAACTGTAAACGACCTCGTACTGTCCGTTGCTCTTGCAACGATACACATGGCAAGTGTCTTTGGCAGTGGCTATACAGCCACGCTCCTTAACACTGTCGATAGGACCAATGTCGTTATGCCCGAACTGAATTAACACATAGTCGCCCGGACAAAGCGATTTGTAAACCTTGTCCCAACGACCCTCGCTGAGATATGTGCGACAAGAACGGCCTGCCCTTGCTGCATTTACGCAAACCACCTTGGTAGAATCAAAAACAGTATAGGCTTGTGAGCCCCAGCCCCACATGCCATCTTCCTCTTTATCAGAGTTCTTAACGGTGCTGTCGCCTGTAATGAACACTACAGGGCGCCCTTTGCGCTGCACTTGATAGCTATCAGGGGTGACATTTATAAGCATGGTCTGAAGCACTGCAAGCTGTGGGTCGGTGCTTTGACTGATACCCTCAGCAGCAGAGCGTGCGTTCATCATTGCTCCGAAACTGCTGGTGTGAATATGGTCGGTGAAGAAATGGTATTTCTCTTTCCATGGACCATAAATGTCGAGCTTGCGAGCTGAGATTTCCTCTAAGTTTATGAATGGCACGTTTTCAGCGGCTGCCACCTGACTTGCCCATAGGGTAAACGTATTGGTCTTTCGTTGAATTCTGCCATTTTCGTAAGCGTCACGAGGAGTGAGCGACATAATTATTGGACGTGCTCCAGCCTTGCGAATATCATTTATGTACTTACGCAAATAGCCTCCATAGGAGTAAACGGTTTCCTTCACGCCAGTCTCTTTAATAACCACGTTGATAGTGTCGAAGCCAATGCCCGGAATGCTGGCACGGGCACGCCCTTGGTCGTAAGGGCCATTATCGTTATGACCGATAGAGATAATGACATAGTCGCCAGGGCGCAGTGCTTTGCGCACTGGTTCCCACAGTTTTGTGTAATAGGTACGACTGCTCATGCCACCAAGAGCTTGGTTTTCGACGGTAATCTTGTTAGCATCGAAGAACTTGTGAGCGAAAAATCCCCAGCCCCACTGACCATTGTTGCCATTGCCAAGAGTACCATTACGCATGGTAGAGTTGCCTACAAGAAACAACACAGGGTTGTTTCCCTTGCGAGTGCTGCCTGGAACGGGACGAGCCATCTGCGCTATTTCAAGACTATCAAAGGTATTGTCTTTTACGCCATTGATGTCGGCAAGCTGCGCCATTGAGGGCACAGCAAACGAGGGCAACAGAAGTGTTGCCACTAAGAGAGATGTTTTAAGATATCTATTCATTTATTTATATATTTAATTTCCATCTGGCTTCGCTATTTCGTATAGCGGAGAGTAATACCATGTGAAAGAGTTTATGTCGTCGGGCTGAGAGGGAGAATAGTCTTTCCACTCTGTCAACAGATGCTCTTCCAATGGCATGTTAAGACCCTTAATGCCCATAACAATCATTTTAGCTACTTCGTAAGCTCCGTAAGGACTGAAGTGGGTGTTGTCTGCAAAGGCTGTAGTCTGTCCGGGGAATGTGCCTGCCGGATAGTGAACAAGAGTTTGCTTGCTCTTTTCGTAACCAAGAGTTTCAAACAAGGTGCGTGTCATATCGTGCAACTCTATAACTGGCACATTGTTTTTCTTTGCTACAAAGCGCATGGCATCGGGGTATTCGCCATGAGTTTCCTGAATGTGAAGATTGTCTTTAGCCCAGAAACGGCGCTGGGTGGGAGTAACAAAAACAATGATTCCACCACGAGAACGAACCTTGTCGATGAATATCTTCAGGTTGTGAGCGAAATTGTACCAAGCGCCATCGCCTGCACTGTGTTCTTTCTGGTCGTTATGTCCGAACTCACAAAACACGAAATCGCCTGGTTTCATCGAAGAAAGTACCTTTTCAAGGCGATTTTGACGAAGGAATGTTCCAGCAGTCAAACCACTCTCAGCGTAATTGCAAACAGAAACACCAGAGTCGAACCAGCGAGTAATCATTTGACCCCAGCTTGCCCAAGGCTCGTGAGCTTGGTCAACAACAGTGGAATTGCCACAAAGGAACAAATTTATGGGCTGGCTTGTTTTTTCGATTTTCAATGATTTCACCGATGGTTTTTCGCCAACAAACTCAAGTGTAAGGCGATTTTCCCAGTTAGGGTAATCTTTCTCACGAGCCTTCAGACTGATATGGCGCAGACTATCTATATAAGGTGAACGCTTGTTTACCACAAAAGTAAAGGTCTTGAACTCGCCCTTCTTTGTTTTGGTAGCCTCAACAAAGAGGCGACGATTCTCAGCCTTAACCATAGTTATGGCTGAATGTTTCTTAGAGCCTAACGTAACGGTAACCTTATAGTTGCCATCGTCAGCCTTGAGAGAAAAGAAGATTGACGACTGTTTTTTGTCACCCGACTTATACAAGTTCTTTGGTTCGTCTATACCATAGCCGATTTCATCGGTATAAACGGGCAAAGGACGGGTGAAATCGTAGGTTTGCGCACTAACAGCACTGCTAACGCACAAAAGAGATACGAGTAAAATAGATTTTAGAATTTTCATTTTGTATTTAGTTTTATCTTAACCGTTTTATATTTATCGGAACTTACGCTGAGCACCACCTTTGAAGGGGTCTGTGTAGAGCGAAGAACAACCTGAGCCGAGCCCTGATAAAGGCTGCGCTCTGTGCCAACAAAGCTCTCATCTGAAGTTATGTCGCCATTGGCTACACCAACAATATCGGCACCCCCCTCAACAGAGAAGCGCAGTTTGTCGGAAGCGAACGGCACTCTTCTGCCCTTGCTGTCAACAGCAATAACACGAAGATACAGAACATCTTTGCCATCGGCAAGCCAAGTCTGCTTGTCAGCAGAAACGATAAGTTTTACAGGGTTGCCAGTGGTTTCGATACGATGACGAGCTATTGGCTTGCCATCTTTCATGGCAACAGCCTCAACATAGCCAGGGGCGTACTTTATTTTGTCCCACTTTATAACATCGTGATGCTTAGGGTCGGCAGGATTTTTCTTAATGCCACAGCTCTTGCCATTGACAAAGAGTTCCACCTCAGGGGCATTGGTGTAGGTGTTAAGGCTTACGACAGAGTTTTCAGGAAGATTCCAGTTCTCGTCCATCTTGGCAGTTCCAACGTTTATGCCATTCCAGATGTTTTCTTTAGCCAACTTCTTTATAATGCCAATGTGAACGGTTGGCTCATCGGTAAACATACTTTTCATAAGATATGCTATTGGCTTTGGTTCGAGCGAGATGTCAAAAACGCCTTGCGCCCAACCTTTAGCAGGCCAGCCACCACTCTCGCCAAGATAGTCTATCGCTCCCCAATAGGCAGAGCCGATGACCTTGTCGCGATTGGGCTCGAAGAAGTTGCCTGGCAAGCCAACAGTATTAGCCTCGCTCTGATAGAACTTCATCCAAGGCCAGCGCTTGCCATCGCCAGGGAAATACATATAACGATAGTTGTAAGCTGCAATATCAGTTTCAAAGACAAGGTCGGCTGGAATACTATCGGTTTTAAGATTTCTGCCACGAGGGTGCATGGCAACAGTTACAGGACGAGTATTGTCGTAGCGCAAAACCACTGGTTTCATCATACGAAAAGGAGTAACACCCCAGTCGCCAAATGGCAGTTCTGGATAAACTTGAAGTTCGTTGCCAAGACTCCACATTACGACACAAGGGTGGTTTCGGTCGCGCTTAACAAACTCTGGCACATCATAAGCCCAAAGGCTAGTCCAAGATGTACGCCCACCAGAGTACTGCGTAAGCCACTTGTCGTAAAGTTCATCGCAAACGATAATGCCGTTTTCATCGCACAAGCGCATGAAATCTTCGCTGTAAGGATTGTGTGAACAGCGTATGTGGTTGTAGCCAAACTGTTTCAATAGTTTAATGCGCTTTTCAATAGCACGAGGGTAAGCAGCAGCGCCAAGTGCGCCAAGGGTGTGGTGATTGGCAATGCCCTTTAGAAGCACTTTCTTGCCATTGAGCTTCATGCCAAACTCTGGCGAGAACTCAACTGTGCGAACACCAAAGCGCTCGCTGATGTTGTCAACGACATTGCCAAGAGTATCGATAAGCGAAACGTGGGCTGTATATAAATAAGGTGTTTCGCACGACCAAAGGTGTGGCGAGGCAAGTCTCAGCGAGTCGAGTTCATACTCGTAAGTCTTCATCTTACGATTGAAGGGTATTACGTTCAGCTTGCTATAAACGGTTTTGCCATTAGCGTCAGCTATTTCCAACTGAACACGCAGGTCAGGGTATTTAAGATTGCAGGTAACCTCAGTCTGAACTTTAACCGTTCCGTCCATGCTGGTGCGAATATATAACGGGTGGCGAGGGAAGAAATAGTCTTTGTTGGTGACTATGAAATTAACATCGCGAAAGAGTCCGCCACCAGTGTACCAGCGAGAATTATTCTCTTTGCGAGTGTCTGCCTTCACCATAAGTTCGTTGTCAGTGCCAAACTTCAGTTTATGGGTGACATCGATGTCGAAGCCAACATAGCCATACTCTGTGCCACCTATGCGCTCGCCATTAAGATAAACATCGCCAACATACATTATACCTTGAAAGTCAAGAAGCACTCGCCTGCCCTGCCAATCAGGGTCGGGGCGGAAAGTTTTCTTGTAAATGCCAACGCCCATTTCCTTAAATCCACGAGCGGAAAGGCGACTCTTAACATTGCTTGCCACATCGCCCTTATACTCACCCTCTTCTGCCGTTGGTGGCACCCAAGGCATTGAAATCTGGAAGTCGTGAGGGACATTAACCGACTGCCACTGCTCAGCGTCGGCCATACGAAACTGCCACCCCATATTAAAGTTTATGGTATCGCGATATGCATTTGAAGCGAAAGCCACTGACGACAACACTGTCGCCGCAAAAAGAACTATTCTTCTCATCTGAGTTTTGGGTTATTGGTAGTTTTATTATGTAGTTTATTATTCTGTATAGTTCACCTTTTCAACAATGCAACCATTGAAACAGCTTTCGTCAATCTTGGTTTTTGATGATTTTATCGTGAGAATCATGAACGAGAAGTCTTTCAGAGCGTATTTGTCGCTGGGGCGAACTTCAAAGAAACTGCTCGTTGAAACCAAGCAATTTCTTATTTCAACGTTGTTGCACTGGCTGAGTGGCATATCGTCTCGCTGCTCTGGCTTGAAGAACTGAGTCCAGGGCTTAACGAAAAGGAAACTCTTGCAAGTGCCATTGATGTTGTCAACAAGAATTTTCTCGTAATGCTGAGGGGTGTCAGGGCGCATCTTCAGCCATAACACTCGATTGACGTCAACCACTTTGCAGTTGCGAAGTATTATATTCCAATCGTGCAAAGACTCTGAGCCAAGCGTAAGGCAACCATGCGAACGGTTGTACTCGCAGTTTTGAATTATTATGTTATAGCAAGGCCCGTTGGTAGAATCTTTGTCTGCCCATGTGCCTTTGCCACCTTTCAGCACTACAGCATCGTCGTTGACACTCATGTAGCAGCCGTTTATTAACACATCGTGGCACTTGTCAAGGTCAATGGCATCTGAACTTGGGGCTTTAATGCCAGAGGTTGGCGCATAAATGTAAACGTTAAGATAGCGAGCGTGGTGACAGTTGTATAAATGGTTTGTCCAGAAGCCACTGTTAATGGTCTTAACGTCTTGAACAGTTACGTTGGCAGAGTTGGAAATATAAACCAACTTTGGGCGAAGAGCCTCAAGATTGGTGCAGTTAGGATTTTGCTGGCGACGAATCCAAAATTCCTCCCAATAGTTGCGACCATTGCCATCGAGTGTGCCCTTACCCGTAATTGTAAAGCCATCAACATGATCGGCATTGATAAGGGCAGCGAAGTAAGTCAGCGTTCTGCCCTCTTGGCGTGAAGGCACCAACGGATAGTTGCGAATACGGTCAGAGCCTTTCAGTCTGGCGCCCTCTTGAAGATGCAAGTGGGTGTTAGGGCGAAAGAAAAGCGCACCAGTAAGGAAAGTTCCCTTTGGCACAACTATTACACCTCCGTCATTCTTTGCTGCGAGGTCGATAACAGCCTGAAGAGCCTCGGTTTGCAGAAGCGCAGAGTCGCACTTTACACCATAGTCGGTTACGACATACTGCTTGCCAAGGCGATTGACGTCAACCTTGGTAGTGTCGCTGAACCATGCTGGGATTGGTGTTCCGTCGGGGAATTTTTCTACTCGTTTTTTTGCGTTAGCCGAAAGTGTGATGCAAAGCAACATTGCCATCACAGCCATTCTTGTGAAAAGGAATTTTGTAAAGTTCATCTTATATCTATTATAAAAGCGGCTCCCTTCACCCCAATGAAGAGGCGAAGGGATACCTTGTTTTTAATCCATGTGGAACAGCTCTTCCAAAGGAATGCTTACCGGAGAGTTGTCGGGGTTAGTGTCCATAATATCTGCCATCATGTCCCACCACTTCTGTGTGATTGGGTCAACATTGCTGGTGTCTTGCGAGTTAGTGTCCTTGTCGCACTTTTGAACAGCGAACAAGAGATTTGTGTCCTTGTCCCAGAAGATGCTATAGTCGCTTACGCCACTATCTTTAATCATCTGTTTCAACTCTGGCCATATTGCTGCATGGCGCTTTGCATACTCTTTCTCACAACCTGGTTTCAGGTACATTTTAAAAGCAAATCGTTTCATTTTGTTTTTTTGATTGTTTATTGAAGTTAGACTAAGTGTTGCAAAATTACGAAAAAACGAGCGAAAAGCCAACAGACGCTCATTTTCTATTGTTTTCTATCATTTTTTAAGGTATATATAATAAGGTGTAAAAATCATAGGCGCAACTAATTTTAGTCATAGGCGTGACTGTTTTTAATCATAGGAGCGACTAATTTTAATCACGCCCTTGACTATTTTGGCACTAAAAGGTTAATAGATGAAAAGAAAATTGCAAGTTGGCAAGGTTTTTGTATATCTTTGTCAGTAGAAATATTAAACTCGAAGAAAATGGAAGTAGAAGAATTAGAAAGAATAGTTAATGGCAACGGCAGAAGTCGCAGCGAAATGGTTGGACTTTCATTGCCAGTTTTATTGAAGAAAGTATATGTTTGGATGGCTATGGCACTGGTTATTTCTGCCATCACAGCCTATGGCGTGGCTACAACTCCTGCCATAATGACGGCTTTAATACAAAGCCCTGGCATAATGTTTGGCTTGGCAATAGCTGAACTGGCACTGGTCATCGGCATCAATGCAGGAATAAACAAATTGTCGATTTCAACGGCTACTTTGCTGTTTATTTTGTTCGCAGCAGTCAACGGAGCTACGCTTTCAACGATATTCTTGGTTTACAACGTTGGTTCTATAGTTAAGGTTTTCTTGATTACAGCCGGCACCTTCGGAGCAATGGCAGTATATGGAAGCACCACCAAGACCGACCTTTCAAAAATGGGCGGAATACTGATGATGGCACTTATAGGACTTATCATTGCAACCGTAGTTAACATTTTCGTTAAGAGCCAGGGCTTCGACCTGATAATCAGCTATATCGGAGTTTTGCTATTCGTAGGACTTACAGCCTATGACACTCAGCGCATTAAGCGTTGGCTGGAAATGGGAACTTACGATGGCGAAACAGGTCAGAAGGTGGCACTGCTGGGTGCAATGAGCCTTTACCTCGACTTCATTAACCTGTTCCTATACTTGCTGAGAATATTCGGCAACAACAGAGATTAAATAAAAGAAAAACGTGCATATATTGATGCGGGTAGATGATTGAAACATATCATTTACTCGCATTTTTATATTGCTTTGGCGTAAAACCAGTGTGCTGCTTAAAGTAATGGGTAAAGAAACTTAGTGTGCTGAACTTATACTTCCATGCAATTTCGCTGATGCTTAGATTGGTTGAGCGCAGCAACAGTTTCAGTTGCATGATGATATAGTTGTCAATAATCTCTTTGGTTGAAAGTTGCGTAATGCTCTGAACTATATTGTTAAGGTATTTAGTGGTGATGTTCAACTGATTGGCGTAAAAAGCAACATCGTGGTGAACTTCATAATTATGTTCAAGCAAATACATAAACTGCGAAAACAGTTCATGCACCCTTCGGCTGCCAATAGTATCGGGCTGAAGTTGCGGGTGCTGCTGAATGTAATCGTAAAATCCGAGGAAAAACACCCTTAGCTGAAGCATCACTATCTGGCGAAAGCTGTCAACAGTGCTAAGCTCTTTATAACAATGTAAAAGGGTAAACATTGCATTAACAATCTTGGTGATTTCTGTAGAATCTGTTCTGCAGCGATCATTACGAAGGGCTGTATAAACAGTGCTTTCAATACTCAATGAACTCTCGCGCAACAAATCAGCCGAATAACTGAGATACTCTGCATCAAAGTCGAACGAGGCACACATTTTTACACCATCGTTGGGGAAAAGCGTAATAACTGCCCCTGGCTTTAACTGCCAATCGTGGAAGTTTACGCTTATGGTTGCCCCACCATTGCGACATATCATCAACATGCCACACGGAAGTATTGCTGGCTCGTTTTGCCACTCACTGAAGCTACTATTATTTAGTTCTGTTGTTAACATTGGCATTCTCTTTTATGCCACAAAAGTATAATAATATTATCACAAAAGGGAAGTTTTATTCCGATTTTCGCAAATCGGTGAGTTTTATTTGTAAGTTTTCTGTTGGATAATGTCCGTACCTTTGCACCCGAAATTAAAACAGAGAAAACAAATAAAACAGATGAAGAAACTTTTTATGTTGATGTTATGGTTTATTTCAACAGGTGGCTTCGCCCAACAAGAAATGACCATAGAGCAGCTCTTTCAAAGAGTAAGGGATAACAACAAGAGCATGAAAGCACAGCAAACTGCCATTGATGCAGCTCGTGAGGAAGTGAAAATAGCGAAAAGCAAGCGACTGCCTGACATTAACACTCAATTATCGGTAAGCTATAATGGCGATGGATTTATCACAGATCGTAATTTCACCGATTACAAGCGTGTGGACATACCATCGTTTGGCAATAGTTTTTCAATTCAGGCAAGTCAAGCCATTTATACTGGAGGAGTTTTGTCAAGTGGTATTCGCATGGCAGAAATTGGTGCAGAGAAGGCTGTCATTGGCAAAGAGCAGCAAGCTCAGGCTTTATGCTTTATGGCATTGGGGCAATATCTTGACCTTTATAAAATAGATAATCAAATAAAGGTATATGAACGAAACATTGAACTCACCCAAAAACTCATCGCACAAGTAAGGAGTAAATTCGAGCAAGGAACTGCCTTGAAAAACGATATTACCCGATATGAGTTGCAGAAAGAGCAACTGAAACTGGCATTGCAAAAGATGCACGACATGAGAAATATCATAAACCACAGACTTTGCACGACTCTTAATTTCTCCGATGAAACCACTGAAATTGAGAATTACAACTATCTGACGAGCGTAGAGAAAAGTCTTATGAAAGACGACAAGAATCTGGGCGACTGGCAAACTGAAGCCTCAACAAACAACCTCAGTATTCAGCAACACAATCTTAACGAGCAAATGGCTGAACAGCAGACTCGTATGAC
>CAZPNJ010000052.1:5466-10834 GCA_964587765.1 uncultured Prevotella sp. | reverse complement strand
CACGTCGTGTCCCTGTTGCACCAGTCGGCGAATGGTGCCTCCCATAGATATTACATCATCGTCGGGGTGAGGCGAAAACACCACTACCCTCTTCGGGAATGGCATTGCCCGTTCGGGGCGATAGGTATCATCGGCGTTAGGTTTGCCGCCCGGCCAACCCGTGATAGTGTGTTGCAGGTCGTTAAATATCTTTATGTTGGCGTTATAAGCCGAGCCATAAAGAGCCAACAGTTCACTCAGTCCGTTCTCGTTGTAGTCCTTGTTCGTAAGTTTCAGTATAGGCTTGCCCGTTATGCCGCAAAGCCACACTAGTGCTGAGCGCACCAGTTTGTCTGTCCAGTCGCACGAGGTCACCAGCCACGGGTGAACAATCCTTGTCAGTCTGCCGGCGGCGGCAAGGTCTATGCAAACGTGAGCGTCGTTGTGAGTTTGCAGAAACGAGGCAGGTATCGTGTCGGTAGGTCGTTCTTCCACCGTGCGACGTATTATCTCCGCCTTTTCTTCGCCCCATGCCATAAGATATATTTTCCGTGCCGACAGTATGGTTGATATACCCATCGTCAGCGAGCATGGCGGCACAGGGTCTTGCGAAGCGAAGCTCAGGGTCATCTCTTGTCTTGACGTAGCATCGGTAAGTATCAGGCGTGTTGCCGAGGTTAGTCCGGAGCCGGGCTCGTTAGTAGCGATATTTCCCATGCGACCAATGCCAAGCAGCATCACGTCTATTCCGCCCATACTCTGTATGCGCTGTTCATACTGGCGGCAGAGCGTGTGAACGTTCCCCTGCTCTGTCGTGCCGTCAAGCGAGAACACGTTCTCAGGCAGTATGTCCACATGGTCAAGGAAGTTCTCCTTCAGTTGCTTCAGACTGCTGTGTACCGAGCCGCTCTTCAGCGGGAAATATTCGTAAGCGTTAAAAACCACCACGTTTCTGAAACTCAGTCCCTGCTCCCTGTGGCGGCGCACCAGCTCTTTATATATAGGTGTAAGCGAGTTGCCCGTGCCAAGTCCTAACACGCACTGTTCATTATTGCTTTGCCTGCGCCTTATTTGTCGTTCTATGGCATCAGCGATACTTGCCGACAGGTTATCAACATCAGAAAAGATTTCAGTCGCAATCTTCTCCATACGGGTCAGTTCCGAGCGTTCCACGTCGGTCTTAGGACGGTAATACTCTTCAGGTATTTTCTTTAGAGCTATCTGTGAACTCAACTGTAGATTTAGTTTCATAACTATTCCTTTCGCAAACCTTTTGCGCCGTAAAGTTAAACATTATAATGCGAAACAATGCGCAACACGACACTATTAAACAATTAAAAGAGGTTAATTTTGCAGGTTTCTTGCAAAACAAGTGTATATGTATTAAAGTTTTTCATATATTTGTAAATTATAACACTAACGTAAATTGATATAGGGAAGTAATATATGCTGAGGTTACTACTAATAATAGTTGTGCTGCAATTGCCTTTGATTGCAAATGCACAAGAAAACGTGTCGCAACTTCTCAAAGACTACGAGGAGCGCTTCAACGCAATGGAGGCTATCATGCAGTTGAAGGGCGAAGAGAAATCCATGCTGATGGCGCAACCGAAACAATCTGAGCGCATTGCGGCGATTGACAAAGCAATCAACGCTGACATTGACGCTGAACTAAGCAAAACAGGAGTCGTATTCTCGGGGCAATCCTACCTGAGACCAGGCAAGGAGTTCAGCTATGACTCTGATGACCCTCTCGTGGCTTACAACGCCAAAGCGCAGGCCGAAGTGCAATGGGACTTCTTGCAAAGCGGACTATTCAACCGCGCCGCCAAACGAAACGAGCACCTAATCAGTGGCGAGATACAACAACTCAACTTTGCCCGCCAGATTTCCGAAAGCGACATTACTGCTATGAAAGAAAGCGCAAAAGAGAACTACGAGGCAGAACTGATACGTCTGCTCAGAGAGCACGACAAGAACCTTGAACTGCTCTTAAAAACCCAGACATTTCTTTTGCAGAACGGCAAGATTTCAAGCGACGAACTGCTTACGCTCATCAACCAAAAAGCTGAGGTAAGACGTCAGATTATTGCCATCGAGGCTAACCCAACAGTAAATGAGAAACAGCCCGACGCACCCACCGAGATATTCATCGACACCACAAAGCTGATAGAATATGTAAGCACCAACTACTACACAATACAGAACTACGGTCTGCAAAAACAACTACTTGAAAACAATAAATACAAACTCTCCTATTGGCAACAGATGACTATAAGTCCGTTTGCCCGAATAGCCTATTACAACCGCCCCGGAACGCATGATAATCATAACTTCGACGTGGGCGTAACGCTTCGTATGCCGCTGTCGCTTGAAACCGTCAAGCAAAAGCGCGCAATCGACGCAAAGCTCAACGTAATAGACTGGCAGCGACAACTTGCCACCACAAAAATAACCGAGGAGATAAGCCAACTATTAAAGACATTCTACACCTACAATGACAATGTAAAGGGCGAATTTCTGCGCATGAAGCAGTTGCAGACATATATACAGGGCAGAAAAACCGGATATATGAAAGTAAAGGGCGAATACTCCCGACTGTCAAGACTTCAGGAATACACCGGTTACCTGCAATCATGGGAGCGATTGCTTGAATATGACTACCAGCGCAAACAAAAGCTCATTGAGATACAGAGCTACCTGTCACCGAAATCAATCAACGACTTCATAGTCGTAAACACTATAAAATAAGAAATATGAAAGCGTTTAACTTTAATGGCATAAAAGAAAACCAGAACATTGAGAAAATCATTACCGAGCGACGCCATAAACTGGCTCGTCAACAACTGATTTTCACATTGATGCTCGCACTGGTCATAATCGTCTTTGCCGTATATATAACTCGAAAAATCATATACACCGAGTTTGACGGTTATGTTCGCTCTGAATATACCGATTTCAAAGCACTCGACGACTTGTTTCTGCTGGAACAATACAGACATGTTGGCGACGTGGTATATCCGGGCGACACATTGTATTCTTACATATACATCAGTGCCATCACAGGACCTATTGACCTAAACAGCGAACCAAACTACATTGCGTCAAACAGAAACTACCGAATGCAGTCACAAATAGCTAAGGAAGACGCGCAAGTGTTAAAGGTAAGAATAACCGAACTTCAAAAACAAATAGCCCGTGAAGACCATAACATACAGTTCGGTCTGAGCGACAACTCGCACAAGATGGACCTTCAGCGCCAGTTGGCTGAGGCACGTGAGCAATACAAGGCAGCGCTTAACAAAGTCCTTGTCTATAACAATATGGACATCGAAACCAATCAAAAGAAGGAAGATGCAGGCTATGGCAAAGAATATTGGAATGTGCCTGGACGCTACGAGGTAACAAGTAAGAGACGAAACCTCTATGCCACGCACTACGCTGTCGCTGGCGACACCGCCATGGTAACTGATCTGAAGGCCATGCCTTTTATCCCGGTTATGAAAGGCGAAAAGATAATACAGTTGCAACCTATGGCATTGGAGCGCAGCCACATGAGAATTATGGCATACGTGCCAACGTCTGACATGAGCAGTATCTACGAACACACTGAGGCTGATATTATAGTCAACAGCCAAGTATCGTTTAAGGCTGAAGTCAAGATGCTTGGAGCAAAGACCGAAGACCTGCCCGAAGAGTTGCGCAACAGTCTGTCAAGAACCTACACCACGCTGCTTGTGGTATTCGTTCCTAAGCGTGGGCAAACATTCCCGCTGTGGTCAGCGGTTGATAGAGTACCGGTCAAGATTAGAATAAACAATTTCGAAAACAAGAAGCGCAACAATAAAACCGACCAGTGGGAGCTTAAAAACGAGAGGCTAACACCACAATCTATAAAAGAACTTGAAAAAAGAAAGGTACAAAATAATGAAAGCCAATAATAAATACAAAATAATTACCAACGTCAATGGCAGACGCATATTAGTGATAAACGAACTGATTGACATTGACGCTGACGACAACCTCAGCTATGACGACTTCGATGCCATATTCATTGACGTTGTTCACCGTTCTTACGAGATGAGCCGCCTCATAGTGCGACTTTCATCGCCACAACGCACCGCCAAATGCTACTTGAAACCTCGCTTCGCCACCACGTCGCTTGAGGAATACCTACACTTCGCGGCATATCTTATCGATGGTTTCTGCTCTACCCCACTTGACGAAAGTTTCAGCAACTTCATCGAAGCCGTGTATGCCAACATCGAGAAATACAGCCTTAGCACTGACATTGGCGATACCACCATGCTCACCACAGCCCATTTCCTTTCAAACATAATAAGGTTTGATATGTCGCGAGGCCGTACCACCTACACCACTTCAACCATACGTGGTATAGCCAGCGGCTTCACCAAGAGCTATCTGGTGCAGTACGACAATCAGGAGACGCTGCAATACGACGAGCGCATGAAGTTTAACATGAAGATTGAAGAACTGGGCTTTGCAACTAAGAAGAAGTTTGTGGAGAGCATTCACACCTGCCCCAACTGCGGCCATAGCCACCTGTTGTTCATTGAGTCTTGCCCCAAGTGCGGCAGCAGTAATATCAGACAGGAGTCGATGATTCACCACTTCCGTTGCGCCAACATATCGCCCGAATCGACATACAACTACGATGGCGACCTTGTTTGCCCTACGTGCAGGCAACACTTGAAGCACATAGGCATAGACTACGACCGCCCTGCCAGCATATACACCTGCGACTCGTGCGGAAACACGTTCCTGACGTCAACCATGAAGGTAATTTGCTCCAGCTGCAACAAAGAGAACACGCCTGAAGAGCTTACGCCTATCGACGTGTGGGAGTATCAGCTCACACGAAGCGGACTGATGGCTTTCGCCACCAACGACGCACTATACCAGATAGAGAGCCGCGACATCTACTCAGGTCACGTCAATTACGAGGCATTCGAAAACTCTATTAAGTCATTCCCAACCATGCCTTCATACACAGGTCATGTGCTAATCATATACAGATATAAGTTTGAATACAGTTCAGACGACAAGACCATGCAGCTGTTTGACGTCATGCGAGCCATACTTTCAAAGATGGCTACCGTCATGATTACCAACAAGGGCAACAACCTGTATCTGCTTATTCTGGCGATGGAAGACAACTACGACCACGAGAGCGAGCGCATAAAGCGCATAGTTGAGCAACTGTTCGGCAGATTTGAGGAAGACGGGTTCTACGTTAAACTGATAAAGAGCTACATTTTCGAGCAGAGCGACTCTGCCAGAGTGCTGCTTGCCCAACTTGAAAGCAATACCGACGACGTAGAGGTAATACCCAACGACGGAGGCAATAACGACAAAAAAGAAGAGATAA
>CAZPNJ010000052.1:2358-5456 GCA_964587765.1 uncultured Prevotella sp. | reverse complement strand
TGATGGATTTCCCTTGGCTTATAAATATTATACTTCAAATGTTCATGCAGTTGTTTTATACTGCAATGGACATTTGCGATGACATAGTGGCATGCTTCACGAGGAACTTGAGCATGCACGCCATCGTTTTCACTTACTGGTATCTTTTCTTCGTTGAATTTCCAAGATATTATCTGCTCGACATAATAGTCAGCATAAAGCACAAATTCGACTCAGTAACGCGCGACAAGAAAGAGGTCGTGGCACGCATGTTGCTGTTTGCCGAGCGACCGTTGGTCAGCATAATCGTGCCGGGTAAGAATGAAGGCAAACACATATTCAAACTCGCCAACAGTCTGCGTGAACAGACCTATCAGAACTTCGAGATCATAGTCATAGATGACGGCAGCGACGACGCCACGCCACTGATAGGGCGCGACATGGAGCGCAACGGATTCATTGACCACTACATCAGAATGTCGGTGCGCGGCGGCAAGGCGAGCGCAGCCAACTGCGGGCTAAACATGGCTAAGGGCAAATATCTGATACATCTCGACGCCGACTCATCGCTCGACCGCAACGCCATTGAGAAAATTCTCATACCGTTCTATGTTGACAAGCGTATAAAGGGCGTGGGCGGTTGCGTAAAGGTGCGCAACATGGACGACACCATCTGCACTTCCATGCAAGCGGTTGAATACCTGAAGACCATAATGGTGGGCAGAATGGTAACGAGCGACCTTGGCATCTATCATATCATATCGGGAGCGTTCGGAGCGTTTGAGACCGAGGCTCTGCGCAACGTGGGCGGTTGGGACATCGGACCGGGACTTGACGGCGACATAACCCAGAAGTTGCGCAAGGCTGGCAACAAGGTGGTATTCGCCAACGAGGCTATTTGCCTGACCAACGTTCCCACCCAATGGCACAAACTGTTTAAGCAGCGTACACGATGGTCACGCTCGCTGGTGCGCTTCCGCATAAGAAAGCACTTCGACATGATTAACCCCCTGAGCAGCAACTTCAATTTCGCAAACTTCTTCTCCAACATGGAGAGCATCGTTTACGACTTCCTGCTCAACTACCTGTGGGTAATCTACATCGTAACGCTGCTGTTCGCTAACACTGACCGATTGTTAGAGATATTCGTTGTGGGCTGGCTCATCAGGTTCGTTTTCTCATTGATGTCGTTCGCCGTTATTATGATGATAACCGAGCGCCGCAGTGAAGAACTGCACCTTATAAAGTATCTGGGGCTGTCAACCCTTTACACGGGCTACTTCCTGAGGCTTACCCGACTGGTGGGTCACACCTCCGAACTGTTCTTCTTCAAGTCATACAAAGACGCATGGAACCCTCGCAAGACTTCGGTAATAGCGCAGTTAGAGCGACAATAACATTTTTAGCAAAAACATAAACATATATAATATGAGCAATAAAATAACTATAGGATTCGTTGGCATGGGCTATGCCGGACTGCCTACCGCATGCCAACTGGCAAAGAAATACGTAACATTTGGTTTTGACGTAAACCAGAAACGAGTAAAAGAACTACGTGCCGGATATGACTCCGGTGGCGACATCAGCGAAGAGGTGCTTCAAGAGTTGCAAAAGGGCAACCTGACTATTACGTCTGACGCCGCTGACCTTGACAAATGCAACTTCTTCGTCGTGGTGGTGCCTACCCCCATTGACGATAAAAACCACTCTGACATGCGCTTTGTGGTGGAAGCGAGCAAGACCGTGGGCAAACACCTGAGCAAGGGCGACATAGTGGTTTACGAGTCAACGGTATATCCAGGCGCCACGGAAGAGGAGGCGGTGCCTACGCTTGAGAAATACAGCAAACTGAAATTCAATAAGGACTTCTTCGTTGGCTATTCGCCCGAACGTGTCGTGCCAGGCAGTCAGTCGCACACTATGGCAAACATCGTAAAGGTTACTTCGGGCTCTACGCCTGAGGCTGCCAATATTATAGATAAGGTGTACGCCTCGGTGCTGGAGAATGGCACGTGGCGCGCGCCATCTATCCGTGTGGCTGAGGCAGCTAAAATCATAGAGAACTGCCAGCGCGACGTTAACATCGCATTCATCAACGAGATTGCCATGGTTATGAATGCCCTTGGCATAGACACTCACGACGTTATTGACGCAGCTGCGACAAAGTGGAACTTCCTGCCGTTCCAGCCTGGTCTGGTGGGTGGTCACTGCATAGGCGTTGACCCGTATTACTTAATTGACAAGGCGCGCACCGTTCATGCCGACACGCCACTGCTTGAAACGGCTCGCACCATCAACAACAACATGGCTAAATATGTGGCTCAAAGGGTTACGCAACTCATGTCGAGCAAAAACATCTATATCGTTCACTCTCGCATACTTGTCTTGGGCTTCACGTTTAAGGAAGACTGCCCCGACGTGCGCAACACCAAGGTATGCGACGTTTATAATGAGTTGAAACTATACACCGACAACGTAACCGTATATGACCCGATAGCCGACAAGGAACTCACGCAACAGATGTACGGCATAGATATTCAAACCGATGCCACTCAACTTTACGACCAACAATACGACGCCATAGTTTGCTGCGTATGTCACAAAGAGTTTAAGAACATCGACATTAAGCGACTACGCAAACCTACATCGGTGGTTTACGACGTCAAAGGTAAATTTGACCGTACTCAGGTTGACGCCCGATTATAGGCAAGTTCAGCGTTATTGTTGTATAAAAAACATTAATTATATTTGTTCATATTAAATAATTGCCATACCTTTGCAACCCGATATACGAATATATATTATAGTTATGTATATAGCATAACACAATGAGAATAACAATATTATAAACATTACTAATAATATGCGGATACAAATATTCACGCTACTCGCTCTGGCTTGCTTAACAATAACAAGTTGCACGGACGACGATCTTTCCAACGATTACAAAGGTAAGTTACTATCACAAAATGAAATCAACGTTTCAGACGCTGACAATTCGCGTATCTATACGCACAACCAATCGGCTGCGGCAAAACGTTTTGCCACAAGGGCAACAACCCAATTCGCTCACATGGACGCACCTACAGTGCCTGCCAGTGCCGTAGAGGCTTCAACTG
>CAZPNJ010000052.1:0-2348 GCA_964587765.1 uncultured Prevotella sp. | reverse complement strand
GCAACACAACCCTTTATCTCGAAGCAGGTAGAACATACAAGATTTCCAGTGGTAAAGCCATTACCATGGAAAACATTCAGATAAACGGCACAAGCGCCAACCCAACCGAATTATACATTGAGGATGGTGCGGTATTGGACGCATTGTCAAGCGGTTGGTTCCAAATCAACACACGTTTCAACGTTTATGTGCTTCAGGGCGCTAAACTGTCATGGGGTCTTGACTATAACGGTGCTGTGGCAAACATGCCAAAGAACACCTTTATATATAACTGGGGTACGTTCAAGTCAACCAATGGCGGCGTAAACGTTGCTGAGGGTGCAGGCTTCTACACCTACGCTCCCGCAACCGCTCTATACCTCAATCTGTCAAAGTCGGGCATGGAAAGCGGCTTTAAGGTGTCTAAGGGTGGCGAGCTTTACTGCGAAGTGCCTGTGACGGTTGACTGCTCAAACGTTCCTGACAGGGCTACCACGGCATACGTAGGCGCTTACTTCGCCGGCGACGCTCAGTTTGAAGAGGTATTTAACGTAGTTGAGGGCAACATGTATATGGTTGGCGGCACCGCAACATTCAACAAGTGCGCTACCATTGACGGCTACACCAGCTTCAGAGACGCTAACAATGGTACTATCAACGCCAATATGTGTCTTAATACAGACTCTATCAACATGGCGGAAAACACCAACGGCTGCACCATAAACCTGCAAGACGCTCTGCTGAGAGTTAACAGCGTAACATGGATGAACGCCGACAACACCAACGCTATCGTTGGCGTAGGCGACGGATATTCGGCTATCAACATTCACTATTTCCTGATTGCCAACTATAAGACCAACGCTAACACCGACCTCACACGAAACCTCAGAGGCAACATCGGCATTAACTACGACGACATCGTAGGCGTTGACTGGAACAATGGTGGCAACAGTTACGTTTCACTCGACAGCAACACGTTCGTAAACCAGTGGGGCAACACCATTTTCTATAACGTACTCTTCGGTCAGGGCGTAAAGCTCAATGACCCATCAGTATATCTTCCCGCTACCGACTGCCGTCCTGAAGTGGGCGTAAGACCGGTAGAGAAGATTTCATTAGTGCCTCTGTATGACGTAAACTCACTCAACGGACACACTTACTCAGCTACAGGTCTTGACTTCGACAGCGACAAGGGTCTGGTATATATGTCATGGCACTACAACCCTAACCACGGCACAGCTCTGTATAACGAGGCTTTGAACGACACCGTAAGGGGATATATCGACATATTCAACTATAACACCAAGACTCTAAGCCAGACCACTGAGTTTAAGGAGTTCCGTTTCAACCACATACTTCTCGCACAGTCTGACACCGCCGTTTACGCTCCGGCAACAAGCAACAAGATTGGTGCTTCTATGGCTCGCGTAAGCGTTAACCAGACAAGTGGTCTGTTCAGCACCACGCCTGAGGCATATCGCGTAAAGCTTTGGAGCTCCAAGAATGACATGACCGGTGGTTCGGGCAACTGTGTGGCTCGCGTTGGCGCCAACCTCGTTGTCGTATCAGGTCGCAACATCGGTTCACTCGACATCATTCCTATAGGCTCAGGCGAACCTGCTTACTCTCTCTACACAGGCAAGTACATGGGTAAGTTCGTTTACTACAACAAGTCAACCAAGGAACTGCTTGTATTGCACGACACCGAGAATGGTACCGTTGACATCTTCACCGGCATCAGCGAAGATATGTCTGCGTCTGAGCTTAACGACAAGTTGTCTAATGCGCCTGCATATCAGTTTAACGTTGGCAGCCTTGTACCAAGAGGCGGTAAGCAAACCGTTTGCTGCGACGCAAACTTCGTTTACGTTACCCGTGGCGAGAATGGTTTCGTGGTTTACAATCGTGCCGGCTCACTCGTAGCTTCGTCCGCGCGTCACGCTAACTGCATCGACGTTGACGACAACTACATCTATGCAGTTGCCGATGGCAGCCTCGACCTCTACAAAAAGGCAACCACAGATGGCGACGAAATGTCACTCTTGTGTACGGCTCCTCTCACCGAGACCAACTCTGAGAGCACCGTCATCAACCGCAACGTATCGGCTAACTTCGTACGCAAAGGTCCTGATGGCAACATCTACATCGCTTACGGCATCAATGGCCTCCGTGTGTACAAGGTTAAGTAAATCCGCACAATCTCTGTTAACCTCACACAACGGTTAACAATCACATCAATACAAGGCGCACCAATCGGTGCGCCTTTTTTATCTCCAAATGTTAAAAAGAAGAATTTGGGTGAAATGCTTGTTTGTTACCCAAATTGTTCGTAATTTAGCGGTGTGAAAGCACGAAAACGGCAAAAATAC
>CAZPNJ010000051.1:10651-10862 GCA_964587765.1 uncultured Prevotella sp. | reverse complement strand
ATATCGGCATCTGAGTGTCTGCCTGTCCGAAATATTGTCGCATAATCTTCTTGCCCGAAATGTAGAGTATCATCAGAAGCAGCATCATTGATATCACGAAGTGGTCGGGCATAAAACACGAGAGCATGACATAGCCGAAAGTGAAG
This sequence comes from uncultured Prevotella sp., assembly GCA_964587765.1. Lineage (GTDB taxonomy): Bacteria > Bacteroidota > Bacteroidia > Bacteroidales > Bacteroidaceae > Prevotella. Next base: position 10,716 of record CAZPNJ010000051.1, on the reverse strand, counting down.
AAAAACACAGTCAGCAGGGTAGCATCAATGCGACTGATGCCAATAATCTCGGATAATATTCTATA
>CAZPNJ010000051.1:3118-10620 GCA_964587765.1 uncultured Prevotella sp. | reverse complement strand
GGTGGCGCGTGACGTTATAGTTTGCTCCCCAATCGCTGACCACGCTGTAGGTTATAGGGTCGAAGCCTGAAACGTGGAAGTGGTTTATGAACAAGTTCCAATAGTTGTTGCTTAGCGGTGTAAGCAACCCATAGTAGCTTGCTATGAGCATGGTGTTCAGCACCGTCAGACAAACCAGAATGAACAATGCCAGCCAGCGCTCATCACGATTTATGGCAAACAGCCATTTGCGTATATGTAGTGGTTTGGTTTCTATCATTTTTGTTATACCCTGTCTTGAACGAAATAGCGCGGGCGACGCTTCACCTCGGTGTATATCTTGCCAATATACGTACCTGCCACACCAATGCCAGTGATAGTTATGCCGCCAAGAAACCAAAGCGAAATAAGTATAGACGTCCAGCCCTGCATGGCATTGCCCGTAAAGAAACTTACCAATGCGTAAAGTATCATTATTATGGCGACAACGCTGATGAAAAGTCCCAGAAACGTGATTATGTTTATCGGCGTCACTGAAAACGATGTTATGGCATCAATGCAAAGAGCCATCATCTTGCCAAGCGGATATTTTGACTCGCCAGCCTCGCGCTGCTTGCGGTCGTAATAGGTGTAACCCTCGGTAAATCCCAGTTTGCGCACCAGTCCACGCAGAAATATATTGCGCTCAGGATATTGCATAAGGGCCTCAACGGCGCGGCGGCTCATCAGTCTGAAGTCGGCATGGTTGTAGATTATTTCATGGTCAACGGACTTCATGATGCGATAAAAGCCCAGTGCCGTGTTACGCTTGAAAAAAGAATCTTGCTTGCGCTCTTTGCGAACACCATAAACGATGTCGCAGCCATCACCAAACTGCCGAGCCATATCTATTATGGCAAGTTCATCGTCTTGAAGGTCAGCGTCAATGGTTACCACGGCATCGTTCTCTGTCACAGCCTGCTCCATGCCAGCCCAAATGGCTGTTTGGTGACCACTGTTGTGCGAAAGTCGTATGCCACTTATGCAATCGTGGCTTGCTGCTGCCGCAGAAATAATCTGCCAAGTGTTATCGGTGCTGCCATCATCAACATATAATATGCTGCCGATGGCACCCGTCTGGCTCTGCATTTCGCCAATCACCGCTAACAGTTTCTCGGTGGTGGTGGGCAACACCTCCTGCTCATTATAGCATGGCAAAACTATACATATCTTTTTCATAGCGTATATATGTAATGTTTACTTTTTCTTGTGAAATCTATAGAATAGTATGATGTCCTTAACCTCTGTGGCAGGTTTGTCGGTAGCACATACCAGTTCATAGTCATACTCTTTATGAGCGTTCATAAAGTTGAGCGCCTCGCCCTTAGCCACCATCAACACACCTCGTTCAGGGTTGTGAGCGGTAATGTCCAACAACCTATCGTTAAGATAGAAGTCGGTGCCAAAGAAGTGCATCTTGTTGTTTATGGGGTTAGGTATATATTGATAAGTAAGCTCACCGGGGAACTTCCGCATAATCATTTCGGCAATTGGTCGGCTCGACTTTGTCTGCTGAACAACGGGCAGATAAACAGCATCGAGCAAGAACAGCACATAATAAATCACGCTGGCTATATACAGATATGCGCGGCCATAGCCTCGGTACTCGTCTATAAAGTAACGGCACACCGACCACACAATCCATGCAAACAGGAACACCTCAAACGAGAATTGCAACAGGTTAAGGTCGCTCAAAGCCCGCATCATGGCGATATTGTTTTCGGCATGGCGGCCATGGAATATGGTTTCGGGCACTAAGCCCAACTTCAGCGTAAGACTGGCTATGAACAGCACGGCAACAATCACCGTTATCGTCCATGCCATAGCCTTCAGCGGTTTGCGGTTATAGCCGTAAAGCCATACGGTCAGTTCAGCCACAAGCACTGCCGAGAATGGCATACAGGGCAACAGATAAACGCTGCGCTTGCTTGACGGCAAGCAGTAGAAGACAAACACCGTAACGAATGCTACCCATGTGAACATCTGCACTGCGTCAGCCTCATGGCAAGCGTTTATGAAGCGCTGCCATGGATTGCGCAAGTTTACCGAACGAAGTCGGCGCCATGGCAATACGAACAGCGTGAACAAAAACAACAGACTCCATGGCAGCCAGTTGCTGAGTATCATTATAAAGTTGTACCACCACGGGTGAGTATGCGCTCCGTAGGTCATGGTGCCAGTCATTCTACCGACATTCTCTTCCCACACAAGTTGGAAAAATTCGTCGCCTCCCTGCATGTAAGCCGCCACATACCAGCCAATGGGCAATATCAAACTTAATAAGCCAAAGCCAAACAACTTAAAGAACGTTGGCATGAAGCGGCAGCCCCTCAACAGCATAAACAAGCCCATAGTCAAGCAGGGCAAAACTATGCCGACAGGACCTTTGGTAAGCGTGGCTCCAGTCATACACAATATAGCCCACAGAGGAATGCCTCGGGCGCCATTCTCCCACCATTTATATAACAGCAGCATGGCACCCACAATGAAAGCCGTGAGCATCATGTCAACACGGCAAGCCATTGCCGAGCGGTGAACTTCAAAACCCGTTATCAGCAGAAACGTGGCAAGCAGTGCCACAAACTGGTTCTTGCGCTTGGCATAGAACAAGAAACAAGTTACCGCCATCACTATCAGCGACAGTGCCGACGGCAGTCGTGACGTATATTCCGTAACATGACCTATGGGCAGCGACAGTGCCGCAATGCACCAATGAAAGAATGGCGGTTTATATGGAATGTCTGCACCATTGTTTATTGGTAATATCCAGTTTCCACTATTCAGTATTGACACCGCTACGACAGCCTCGCGAGGTTCGCCCTTTGAGTTAAAGTCGCACAGCCCCAAGAAAGGCAGCAGCATTATAGCCGTCATCAGAAATACCAAGAAGGTTGTTTTCTTTGTCATAGGTTTTATTTATAGTGCTTGTTAAGCAAGTATTGCGCAGCCTGAATCATTGAGAAAGCATAGTGCTTCAATGCAGGTTGTTTAGATTGGCTTTCGCTCATGCTCCAGTCGGCGTTTACGTCATATACAAACTCACGGTCTTCTTTCGGAGCGTATATATAGCAGTGAGCGCTGTCGCGTCCTATTATCTGGTTGTCGGCAGAGTAGAACACTTTGTCACGCTTTACCGAGAGAAGGTCCACGCCAAAGCCGTTAAACTCGTAGCTCATATTCAGCAGTCCCAGCACCGTTGGCATGATATCTATCTGCAAAGCTAACGATTTATTTCGTTGTATTGGCACGTCAGCACCGAAAATTATCAGCGGCACATGGTTATACGACGGCGGCAACACCACATTAGTATTGCCCACCATCTTGCCATGGTCAGCCACCAACACGAATATTATATTCTTATACCACGGGCGGCGGCTTGCTTTTTTCAAGAAGTCACCTATGCACCAGTCGGCATATTCCACAATCTGCGTCTCAGGCTTTTCTGTTTTTGGCTTAAAGAAGTCGGGCACTATGTAAGGTGGGTGGTTGCTTATGGTAAGCAGCGTAGCCATAAACGGCTGGCGACGGTCGAGGTGGTCAATCTTGTCAAGGGCAAAGTTGAAAAGATAATGGTCCGACACGCCGAAACTGTTTACGACTTCTTTCTTTGGATATGTCTCTTGAGAGTAAATATCATCATAACCATTGGTAGTTAAAAAGGCTTTCATGTTGTCGTACTGCGCCTCGTGAGTCATGAAGAAAAGGTTGTGGTAGCCATTGTCTTTTAGCACCGACGGCAATCCATAGCGATGAGGAGTGACCGTTCCCTTCATTAGATTTCGAAACATCAGCGCAGGGAAAGAGTAAAGCGAAGCCGTGATGCCGTGGTTAGTGTGAATGCCAGCGCTGAAACAGTTTTCAAATGCCAGTGAGTGGTTGTAAAGGCCGTCAAGCGTTGGCGTAAGGTGGTCTTTGTTGCCGAAAGTCCGCATCAGATTAGCCGACATCGACTCCATGAGTATGAACACCACATTATATTTCTTTGGCTCGCCCTCGGCTTTCACCACACGGGTTATCTCGCTGCCGTAGTCTACACCTAAATATTTACGTGCGTTGGCAAGTGCTTCCTTGTCGTTCATCAGCGTCAGCGACTTGTTTTCCTTGCGCATATCGTCCAAGACGCTTGTCAACAGGTTGAACGCAGGGTTTATACCCAACTGGTTCAGAAACGGGTCTTGACAATAATAAGCCTCGCTAATCTTTATTGGGTTATAGCCCCTTCTGCCCCTGATGCCAAAGGCGCAAGCGCCGACCAATGTCAATGCCACGCAGACATTTAGCACTGTCAGCTTTACGGCAAAAGGCTTTTCGTTGGCTTTTGCCTTGCTAAAAGCTCTGGTCACCTTGATGCAAAGCCATATATAAAGAGCGTCAACCAAGAAATAGCAGGCTATATAAATCCAGAACGTCTTTTCTTGCCACAACATACCGGCGGTGGTTGCGGCATAGCCAAACCATTCAAAGATTGAAGAGTTTATATTTTTAAAGAAATATGCGAAGTATGGAATATTCGCCGCCGAAGCCATAAGGGCTATTGACACGAACACACAGTACCAAACTAGTGCAAACTGCCGAAGCCACTTGGCTGTATAACCAAACGCCGAAGCCAATGATAGCACCGCAAGCGGTAAAGCCGTTATGTAGCAAGCTATAACGTTGTCAAACCAAACGCCGTTTAAGAAAGCCCTTGCCACGCTTGCGTCAGCTTGTGTCACCAGTCCACTGAGCGTTGAATATTCTATTACCCTAAAAAGCGACATCGCTGCCAACGCAAGGGCGTGCAGCGACAGCACCAATAATATCGTACTAACGAATTTGTTTAGTCTCATTTCAATGCCTCGTTTCTTTACTCATCGCCAGATGGGAATTCCATCAGATAAGCCTTTATAAAGTCGTCGATTTTTCCGTCCATAACGCCATCTACGTCTGATGTCTGGTAGTTGGTGCGATGGTCTTTCACACGCTTGTCGTCAAAGACGTAAGAGCGAATTTGCGAGCCCCACTCAATCTTTTTCTTGCCAGCCTCAATCTTGGCTTGCTCGGCTTGGCGCTTTTTCATGGCGCGGTCGTATAGTTGCGACTTCAACAGCAGCATTGCCTTTGCGCGGTTCTTTGGTTGGTCGCGCGTTTCAGTGTTGGCGATAAGTATTTCTTCCTCTTCGCCAGTGTCGGGGTCTTGATACATATAGCGCAAACGAACGCCCGACTCTACCTTGTTTACGTTCTGACCACCAGCGCCGCCCGAACGGAACGTGTCCCACGACAGACGTGCCGGGTCAACATATATCTCAATGGTATCATCTACGAGCGGTGTAACGAATACCGATGCGAACGAAGTCATGCGCTTGCCCTGAGCGTTATATGGCGAAACTCTCACCAGACGGTGAACGCCATTTTCGCTTTTCAAGAAGCCGTAAGCGTATTCGCCACCCTCAATCTCCATGGTTACGCTCTTTATGCCAGCCTCATCGCCCTCTTGCATATCGCTTATGGTAACCTTATAGTCGTGAGCCTCAGCCCAGCGCATATACATACGCATAAGCATCTGCGCCCAGTCTTGACTCTCGGTTCCACCGGCGCCAGAGTTTATCTTCAGCACACAGTCCATAGGGTCTTCCTTTTGGCGCAACATGTTTCGCAATTCCAAGTCTTCTATTACCTTTAAGGCTTTTGCATAGTCTTCATCTACCTCTTCCTCGCTTACCATTTCATCTTTATAAAAGTCAAAGGCAAGCTGAGTTTCATCGGTCAACTGCTTTGCCTGAGCGTAGCCTTTCACCCAACGTTCCAAGCCTTTCACTTTCTTCATCTGCTCCTGAGCTCTGTCAGGGTCTTCCCAGAAGTCGGGAGCCTGCGTGCGCAGTGTCTCCTCTTCCAGTTCAATTTTCTTTCTGTCTATGTCAAGATATCTATTAAGCGCATCAACGCGTTCTTGAATATCCTTCAGTTGGTCTTGTGTAATCATTATTCTTCGTACATTTTATCAATTACCTCTTTGTAATTTTTGCTTATTGCCTGTCTCTTCAGTTTAAGGGTGTTGGTAAGTTCGCCGTTCTCCATAGAGAAGTTGTGGGCGAGCAGTGTTATGTGTTTTATCTTTTCGTATGAAGCCAACTGCTGTTGCAGCGTGTCAATGCGCTCCATAATCATATTCTGTATTTTTTCGTTCTGGCACAAATCTTCACGTGAGCTGTAGGCTATGTCGTTTGTCTTTGCATATTCCTCAAGCAGGTGGAAGTCTGGCACTATCAGCGCCGAAACAAACTTATGGCGGTCGGCGATTACAGCCACTTGGTCAACATATTTGTCAACCAGCACAAGGCTTTCAATCATCTGCGGTGCGATGTACTTGCCGTTGCTCGTCTTGAACAGGTCTTTTATGCGCTCGGTAAGATACAGCTCGCCGTCTTTCATATAACCAGCGTCGCCAGTGTGGAAGAAACCATCTTCGTCAAATGCTTTCTTGTTTACCTCGTCGCGGTGGAAATAACCTTTGGTTATAGTGTCGCCACGCAACAGTATTTCGCCGTCGTCGCTAATCTTTATTTCAATGCCTTCTATAGGGCGACCCACTGAGCCAATGGTATAAACTTCGTCTAAGTGGTCGCAGCTGACGGTGGCCAGGCTCTCGGTAAGTCCATAGCCCACTACCATATTCAAGCCCATAGCATGAACGAACTCCTCCACCTCTGGCGAAACACTTGCGCCAGCCGTAGGGAATATGTTCGGGCGAACCAGTCCCAACTGCTTTCTAACCATGCTAATCACCGTCTTGTCTATCATCTTATATTCCAGCTTCAACGCCAATGGTGGGCGCTTGCCACGGCTCAGATAGGTTATGTTATATTTGCGACCGACTGCCAAAGCGTGGAAGAACATCTTCTTTTCTATCGGGTTGGCGTGATCCATCTTGTCCTTTACCGCAGCGACAACCTTTTCCCAAAAACGTGGTACTGCCGACATACACGTCGGGTGAGTCTCGCGCATTGAGTCTTGAATGTCTCTTGGATTGGTGTTTACTATCAGTTGGGAGCCCTTGGTCAGAGCGTAATAAGCCCATGCCCTTTCAAAGATATGTGTGAATGGCAAGAAGTTTATTATGCGGTCGCTCTCGTCTATTGGCACGCACTTATTGTTTTCACGAAAGGCAGCGTAATACTGTTTGTAGGTAAGCATCACGCCCTTGCTGTCGCCCGTAGTGCCACTGGTGTAAAGAATGTTGCACAGGTCATCGTAGTTGGCCTGTCGCCAAAGGTTCTCCACCTCACTCTGTCGGGGCAGTTCAGCGCCCATCTTTATAAAATCGTCGAAATACATTGCCGAAGGGTCTTGCTCAGCAATCTTCACGTTGCGGTCATAAACGACGATTTTCTCGAGCGAACCGCAAAGTGCCAGCACTCGGTGAGCCTTGTCGTACTGCTCCTGTTCGCCACAGAAAAGTATTCGTATCTGCGCATCGTTAATAATATATTGTATCTGCTGCT
>CAZPNJ010000051.1:0-3108 GCA_964587765.1 uncultured Prevotella sp. | reverse complement strand
CTGGTGGCATAAATTGGCACCGATATCGCACGAATGCCGTATGCGCCAAAGTCAGTATATAAGTACTGCACGCAGTTTTGTGCGAAAACGCCGATTGCCTCTTGTGGTTTTATTCCCAAATTAAGTAAAGCGTTAGATACTTGCTTCACTCTCAGTGAGAACTGATTCCATGAGATTGTTTTCCATTCCTTACTGCCAAACGACTGAAATGTTATCACATCGCGTTGACCATACTGACGAGCCTGTTGATGAATAAGAACAGACAGATGACTATTGTTCTGCATATTACTATTTTTTATTCATCTGCAAAGATAGTGCAAACCGAAGATAATAAGAAATAAATCGCGAATTTATTTCTATTATTAAGGTGCAGCCTATCTTCACGCTTTAGCGTAAAGATGAAAGGCGAAGCACAAAAAAGGCTTGCCACAGGGCAAGCCTTTTTAAGTATTATGTTACGAACGGTGGATTATTCCGGACGCATTACTATGCGGATAGAGTTGCCACCATCGAGAACGGTCTTCTTGAAGTGGGCAGCCACCTTCTCTGGAGTCATTGACTGAACTACCTGCTTGTAGTTGGTGAAAATGTCGATGCCCTCATTTTCGTTTTCTTTGATAACTCTGAGCCAGTAGCCATTGTTTTTGGCGTTGATGTCGGCATTCTTCAGCATGTTGCTCTTAACCTTTTCAAGTTTCTCTGCGTCGATTGTTACGCCAGCGTTCTTTGTGTCGCGCGAAATAAGCAACATTGCCGTGTCAATCTTCTCAGGAGCAGAGATAGGAGCATAAATCTGTACGATGTTAAGTACAGGCTTTACGTCGTAAGCCTTTTCACGACTTGAGTTACCCGAAGCGCCAACAGAGTAAGCTGCGCCAGCGTCTTCACGAACGTCTTTCAGCAATTCCATAGAAAGCACGTCAGTGGCAGCGCTGAGCATAACATCGTTTTCAAGGGTGTTAACGGTTGAGCCCTGAATAAAGTCAAGGACGTATGGCTTAGGTGTCTCCATCTTCTTCTTGAAGTCAATCACCTTGCAGCCCTTTGCATAGAGAGGAATATCCTTAGCCTTCTGCATCTTTGCCTTTGCTGGCAGCGAAGCGATGTACTGTTCAACGAGTGGACGAATGGTTGCTTCGTCGAAGTTACCTACGATAACGAATGTGAACGCACCTGCATTAGCGTAAGCCTGCTTCTGCATGGCGATGATTCGGTCGTAAGAAACATTGTCAAGGTCAGCGAGGTGCAGATTGCCAAAGCGCTTCTTGTTAGCATAAACATTAGCCGAGATTGTGTCGAGCAATGCGTGCTGTGGGTCAGTGCCCCAGCTCTTCAGCGACAGGCGATACTGCTCCATTGTGTTGTCGAAACTCTTCTGGTCTTTTGTTACGGCCGTGAACTTCAGATAAAGAAGCTGAAGCATTGTTTCAACGTCCTTTGGAGTAGAAGAACCGCTGACGTTTGTTTCAATCATGCCAAGGCTCAAACCGCAACTTGCCTGCTTGCCAGCCAAAGCCTTGTCAAGCTCTGTGTTAGAGAAGTTGCCCAAGCCACTGGCGCCAATTACAGAATTAAACATGCTGATGTTGGCATAGTCATCATCGCCAAACTGGCTGTTACCACCCTTAGCGAAACCAGTGAGGCGCACCTCATCGTCCTTGAAGTCGGTCTTCTTCAATATTACGGTTGCGCCGTTAGAGAGAGTCAGCTTCTTGTAACCGAGAGCCTTGTTCTCAACTTCTTTCTTTATGCTGCCCTTCTTTGGCAACTGCGAAATCAGCGGCTCGTCCTTAACATTGTCAACCCATGCAGTCAACTTCTCCGCACGAGCAGCCTCTAACGACTTGCGCATATCAGCCTCGGTAGGATAAGTAAGACCGTCTTTCTCACGAGCCATTTCAAATACCACGAGGTTGGTATCGGTTACTGAAATCATCTCCTTAACGCCCTCGTTGATAGCCTCAACTGGTATCATATTGGCAATCTGAGTCTGCATCTGATAAGCAAGCTCGGCAGAATGAATAGGTTCGTTAGACAAATAGTTGTCGCGATACATATTGCCGAAGTAGTCGTTCTTGCGCTTGTCACGATTGCTGTAGTTCTTCTCGTAGATAGAAACAATCTCAGCCTTGGTGCGAGCGAACTCCGTTGCGGTGAAACCAAACTGGCGCACACGCTGCAACTCACGTTCAAGAGCAGCAAGTGCCTCAAGGTCTTTGCCCTCCTTAACGTCAGATTCAACAGAGAGCGATGACTTTGTCTTAGAGATTACATAATTGCCATAGCTGCACTGAGCCGATGTGAAAGGACAGTTTGGGTCTTGCGCCATCTCTGCGAAACGATTGTTAATCATACGCACCGAAGCGTCAATCAAAAAGTCCTGTACATAATATAAAGGTGTATTCTTCAGTGAGTCTGGGAATGGGTCGCTCTTCATGCTGAGCATGATAACATTGTTCTGCATCTCCTTGTCTTTTGCGAAGATGTAGATTGGCTCGTTGTTGTCTGGCACTGGCTCAGTAACCACCTGTGCAGCATTCGCCGGAACAACCGTCTTGCCAAATATCTGCTTAATCATTGCCTCAGTGTGGTCAACGTCAACGTCGCCAACTACGATGATAGCCTGATTGTCCGGGCGATACCACTTTTTATAGTAAGCGCGAAGGAAGTCTGGCTTGAAGTTGTCAACTACCGACATCAAGCCGATAGGCATTCTTACGCCATACTTTGAGCCTGGGTAAAGTTTTGGCAGGTTGCCCTCAAACATACGCATTGATGCATTGTTGCGCATAGCCCACTCGCCATGAATTACGCCACGCTCCTTGTCAATTTCCTTTGCGTCAAGGTCAAGGCCATTGCTCCAGTCTTTCAGTATGAGCAGACAGCTGTCGAGAGCGCTCTGGCGCTTCGTTGGCACGTTGCACACACGATAAACCGTCTGGTCAATGCTGGTGTAAGCGTTCAGGTCGCTGCCGAACTCTACGCCAAGGCCACGGGTAAATTCTATGATACCATTCTCCTTGAAATGTTCAGAGCCGTTGAACGCCATGTGTTCAAGGAAGTGAGCCAATCCACGCTGACTTTCCTCCTCCTGAATAGAGCCTACTT